>JAAZAW010000236.1 GCA_012514125.1 Phycisphaerae bacterium
ACGACACGTTTAAATCAAAGACGTATTATTCAATCACTTGGCATTTTAGCCAAATAACCAAGGATTGTCAAGGCTGAAGAAAAGAGTTTGACAGAAAGGAGCGGAAAGTGGCAAATTGCAGAAGTGCCGGGTGTTCCCTGCGGGAAGAGAAGAGAGGAGAAGCGTCAAGACACGAAGGACGCCAAGAAGAAAGAAATTTGGAAAGTTGGAATAGAGAACCTTAATGATTCAAAACACTTCCCGTCCCCGATCCATCATAGTATAAAGATGCTGATAATTTTTGGGCGGAACTCCGACACGGCTTATTTCGATGGTGTCGGGTTTATGAATAAAAATATTCCGGACAGTAAAAATCAGAGACACGATCATCCCCCTGATCATTTTCATGATATTCCCCTCGTATTTGACATATTCCCCCGAATCATCGGATATTATACGCTTTTTTTTGAAATAGGAAAGCGTGGGTCTTGCGGGAAAACAACGACGGTTACCGCTTGAATAAAAAGGGCAAAACGGTAATAATTTAAAGTCACGTAAAATGTTGGCTTGCATAAACATGAAAAAATCCAGCCGGCGGAGATGAAACGTTTCTGCCTGTTGACTGTTCATTTAATTGGAGTAATGAAATTGAGAGAACTGCTTTCGGGAAACGAGGCGATTGCTCGCGGAGCGTATGAAGCGGGCGTAACGGTGGCGACGGGATATCCGGGGACTCCTTCGACGGAAATTCTGGAAAATGTGGTCGGCTACAAGTCTGAGATTTATTGTGAATGGGCGCCGAATGAAAAAGTGGCGTTTGAGGTGGCGGCGGGGGCATCTCTGTCTGGAGCCCGGTGCATCGTGACGATGAAGCACGTGGGATTGAACGTGGCGGCGGACCCTTTGATGACGCTGGCGTATGTGGGGACGGTCGGAGGAATGGTGATTTGTGTAGCGGACGATCCGGGCATGCACTCGTCGCAGAACGAGCAGGACACCCGTCATTATGCGCGATTTGCCAAGATTCCCATTCTCGAACCCGCCGATTCGCAGGAGGCGAAGGATTTTATCCGAATTGGATTGGAAATTTCCGAGGAATTTCGGACACCGGTGATTTTGCGAACGACGACGCGGGTGAGCCATTCACGAAGCCTGGTAGAAATTAAAGAACGTCAAGCCACCGGCCGGAAAATCGCTTTTGAAAAAAATCCGCCGCGATTTGTGCCGATTCCAATGTGGGCGAGGGTAATGCGGGAGAAGGTGGAAGAACGTACCGCCAAACTTGAACAGTTGGCGAAAACTTCTCCGGTGAATCGAATTGAATGGCATGATCGCGAACTGGGCATTGTGACGGCGAGTATTTCGTATCAATATGTACGGGAAGTTTTCCCGGAGGCGTCGGTGCTCAAGCTCGGCTGGTCGTTCCCCTTCCCGGACGATCTGATTCGCGAATTCGCCGCCGGGGTGAAAAAAGTGCTCGTGGTCGAAGAACTCGACGATTTTCTGGAAGAGCACATTCGAGCGATGGGCATTGCCTGCGACGGCCGAAATTTCATATCGGGCATCGGGGAACTTTCAATTCCGAAACTCCAGGCGTCGCGGGCGAAGATGGAAGGTAAAGAATATATCTCGGCGGTACCGGTCGCATTGGCGTCCGACCTGCCGCCACGGCCGCCGGTGCTTTGTCCGGGTTGTCCGCATCGCGGGGTATTTTACGCATTAGGCAAATATGACGTGATTGTTACGGGCGATATCGGCTGTTATTCGCTGGGGGTGGCGTCTCCGCTCAATCGAATCGACACGATTTTGTGCATGGGCGGCGGGGTGTCGATGGCGCATGGGATGGACAAAGCGGGTGAGCCGAGAAAAGTCGTCGGGATCGTGGGAGATTCGACGTTTTTCCATTCGGGCATTACGGGGTTGTTGGATATTGCCTATAACAAAGGGAATTCGACGATCATCGTGGCGGACAATCGCACAACGGCGATGACAGGACACCAGGAAAACCCCGGTTCGGGCAGGACATTGATGGGCGAACCGACGATTGAAGCGTCGATCGAAGCCCTCGGCAGAGCGTGCGGTATCAAGCGGGTTCGCACGGTTGATCCATACGATTTCAAGACGACTTTGGCGGTGATTGAAGAAGAGATCAACGCGGATGAACCCTCGCTGATTATTTCCAAGGCGGTTTGTCCGCTTCGCGAGCGCAAACGCGTCGGCGAGATACGTCGAATTGCGAACGAGAAATGTAAGAAATGCGGAGCGTGCTTGAAGCTCGGCTGCCCGGCGATTGAAAGTCAGGGCAAGGGTACGATTCCTGCGATCAACCCGCTGCTTTGCAGCGGCTGTGGTTTGTGCGAAAAAATATGCAAATTCGGAGCGATTCAGAATCAGGAATAAATCGGATACAATTTGAACCGGTTTCATGCCTTGTGAACAGACAGTGATGAAGCGGCAACCACAGTTGATGATTTGCGGTCGCCGCCGGGCAATCGCCTCGAAATGTTAAAAGGTCATCGATCGGGACAGTACAGCATTCGGATCAATGACCAATGGCGAATTTGTTTTAAATGGCAAAATGGCGATGCCTGGGACGTAGAGATTGTGGATTACCACTAGACTCAGGAGAAAGAAAATGGCAGGAAAATTAAAACCAATCACTCCAGGTGAAATTCTTATCGAGGAGTTTCTTAAGCCTTTCGGTATCAGTCAAAATCAACTGGCCCGTGATATTAAAGTGCCGGTCGGACGCATCAGCGATATCATCCACGGACGCAGGGGAATTTCCACCGATACCGCTCTTCGGTTATCCATCTATTTTAAAACTACACCGGAGTTCTGGATGAATCTTCAAATGCGATACGATCTGAAGATAGCCCGGCGAAACACAAAAAATCGTCTATTTAATGTAATACGCCCTTTACACCCGAACCGGCAAATGGCAGGAAAAAAACATAAGGAACACCAACCGGTTTAGTTTTAATGAAACTTCAGAAAGAAAGATAAATCGATATGGAAAATAAAACAATAAGTGTGGTATTGGTAGGAGTCGGCGGCCAGGGTATTTTGCTCGGCAGCGAGATCGTCGCCAGAGCGGCAATGCACGCGGGATTTGATGTTAAGACGAATGAAGTGCACGGCATGGCGCAACGCGGCGGATCGGTGGTTGCCCAGATTCGTTACGGCAAACAGGTGCATAGCCCGCTGGTGTCGCCGGGGACCGCACGAGTGCTTGGCTCATTTGAACAGATCGAGGCGATTCGGTTTGCACATTATCTGGCGGATGACGGTTTGGCGGTGGTGTCGAGTCAGATGATCGTTCCGGTGACCGTCTCGATGGGCGCAAGTCAATATCCGAAGGACACCGAAGATCGACTTCGGACAACATTTTCGAAATTGATTTACATGGATGCATCGAAAATCGCCCTGGGCCTGGGAAATATCAAAACGGCCAATGTCGTGATTTTGGGGGCCATGTCCCGCGGGCTGGATTTACCGGTTGAATCGTGGCGAGAGGCCATCGCCTCATCTGTGGCTGAAAAATTTCGCGATATCAACCTCAAAGCTTTTGAAGCAGGCAGAGCGTCGACGTAATATTCAACACACACGCACCTATTGAAAGGTCAATCCAATATGGCAACACAAATTTATCAAAACAAACAGGCGGAAACAGCATCGGTGGATGAGCTTCGATCAATTCAGCTTAAAGGCCTGAAACATATCGCCAAACATGTCTATACTCAAAACACGGTGTTTCGTAAAAAATTCGATGCCCTTGGCGTCAGCCCCGACGAGATCAAAAATCTCGACGATATTTGCAAGCTGCCGATTATGGACAAGGAAGACCTCCGCGAAAATTATCCGATGGGCTTAAGCTGTGTCGATTCGCGGGATGTCGTCGAGATGCACATGTCGTCAGGCTCGACGGGCACCCCGATCGTCATGCCTTATACCGCCGGCGACCTGGATCAATGGGCGGAGTGTATGGCGAGGTGCTATCGCATGGCAGGTGCGATGATGGGCGACCCGGTGCAGATTACACCATCGTTTGGTCTGTTCAACGGCGGCTTTGGGTTTTATCATGGGGCGCGCAAAGCAGGATTGTTCGTCATCCCCACCGGTGCGGGTAATACCGCCAGGCAGGTTCGACTCGCCCGCGATTTTAAGACTCGCGTCATTACAGCGGTCGTTTCTTACGGCATTCGTGTCATGGAGATCATGGATGAGGAAAAATCAAAGCTTCCGGATTTGAAGATCGGTATTTTCGGAGCGGAAACCTTCACCGACGGCATGAAAGAAAAAATCCAAAAGGGCTTGGGCATCGAAGCTTTCGATATTTACGGCATGACGGAGACCGGCGGCGTGGGTACACTGGGCATGGACTGTTCGGCGCACAAAGGCTTGCATGTCTGGGAAGATCATTACATTGTCGAAATTCTCGACCGGGAAACAAAACAACCCGTCCCCGACGGCCAATTGGGTGTGTTGACAATTACATCGCTGACGCGAAAAGCGCTTCCGGTGATTCGTTTCTGGACCGGTGATCTGACCTACGTGGTCTCCCGCGAAAAATGTTCCTGCGGACGAACGCATGTCCGCCTGGCACCGATCACGGGACGCACCGACGACATGCTCATCATCAAGGGTGTGAATTTTTTCCCGAAACAGGTCGAGCAGGCGCTGCTGGCGATTCCCGGCGTCAAAAACAATTACCAGATTATCATCGAAGAAATCCACGGCGTCAAGGATGTCCGAATCAATGTCGAGGCGGAACCGAACGTCACAGGCTACATGGTCGAAAAACAATTGAAAGAAGTGTTGGGCTTCTCACCCAAGGGCGACGTCTTCAAACCCGGTGAACTGCCCCGCCAGGAAGGCAAAGCCAAACGCGTTTTCTATAAAGATGAAAACGGACTGCATTGATCAATAAAAAACGGCACAGGAGCTATCCATGAGCTTCTGTACCGTTTCTCATTTTTATATCCTGAGATCACCACATCACTATTCGCTGATGCACTTTCCGATGGTTGAACAATCCACTTCCACACCGTCAACAAAACACGTCGTGGTCGTGGTCGTATTCGGGAACAACAACGAAATCGCATAGCCGGTCACCGCACCCACTGTGCCCGCCGCCACGATTGCCTGGGGCGAACACCCTCCCGAGAACGTCATCGTCATCAGGACCAGTAATATCGCCATCTTTCGTAAAATCTTTTTCATGCCATATTCTCCTGTAAGATATTCATTCCTGTCGCATCTTAAACATTTTCGTTCGAACGAACAACCGTCAATCCAATAAAACCGATCATCGTCGCTAAAATCACCAGCAACCCGCTGATCGGACAGCCATAGGTTGTCGTGGTCGTGACGATTTGAGTTACACTTCCGTTCTCCGGCACACCGACCGTGAAAGTGCCGAGCGATGAAACATTCGCCCAGACCACTTTTGACGATGCCGTGACACCATAATCACCCAGCGTGGATGTTGCTTCCAAATCGCCGCAGTCATGTGAACCCGCCACCGTCATCGTACCGTCGTCCGCCACTCGCAGCATTCGTAAATCGGATTCCGCTGCATCGCCTAATGACATCTTTGCGTAACTTAAACTAATTGTGTAAATTCCGCCTTCCTCAATTCCCGTCGCCGCGATGGTTACACTACCCTCCGGGGCCGTCCAGACCGTTTTGGCGTTTGGATTCGACACCGGTGCGTGATATGTCACGATAAACGTGATATCGCCGCCGTTATCAACCGCCTGAATATCCAGATCGATCGCAGAACCCGAAGCATTCGTTACCGAGCTTAAAATTTCTTCATGACCCAGGTTCAGTCCGACGTTCGAACCTTCCGGAAACTGCACAAGAATCACCGTGATTTTTCGTCCTGACGGCAATGTAAGTTCGATCGTATCCTGATGGGTCTGGTCACGGGTCGAAGCAGTGATTGTCGTACCAGCCGAAACCCCGCTGATCGTCGCTGAAAGTCGCGGCGAACCGGTCTGGCCGATCGTCAATTGCTGTGATCCATCATCGCCTTCTTTGATCTCCACCGGCAGGTCCGGATCGAATCCGCTCACCGTCGCATCCACCGTATCATTGCTCACCATCGCATCGCCGTTATTATCCGTGATCGCCGTTGAATAATCGGCAAGGGTTCCAATAAACACACGGTCTCCATACACCGCTAAAAGCTTCGACCCATCCGCCGACATCGCCAAACGGGGCCAGAACTCATCCGCATCGCCCAGAGGCTGGGCTTCAAGCCAATTGGTTCCCGAATTTTTTGATGTATAAATCAGTCCGCCGTAAAAGCCGGCCGCCAATATTGTCCCGTCGGAAGAGATGGCCGATCCGGAACAGCACAGATCGTTATCGCCTTCTGCATCAATGGCGGTCCAGGTCGAACCGGAATTTTTTGACATATACAGAGATGCCCCCTCCGCGGAAGGTACAAGAATTCCAGCCAGCATCATCCCACCATCGGACGACATCGCCGCCGTGATCCATTCATGCTCTGCCGCATCGCTCATGGGTTTAACTTCCGTCCAGGTGGTTCCGGAGTCTTTTGATAAATACAGGGGATCACAATCGCTTCCAACCAGGATCATCGTGCCGTCAGAAGACATGGCCATACTCTCAAAGCGAGTATCTTCCACAGGAATCAGTTGGGTCCACGTCTCGCCGGAATCACCCGATCGATAAACGCCGGCGACCTGCGCATCATCTGCAGTATAACTCACCACAACCATTTGGGTATTATCGGCCGATATGGCTGCAGACCTCCATACGCCATCGCGATCTCCGCCCGGCTGAATTTCCGCCCAGTCTTCACCAAAATTCTTCGACAAATAAAGTCGGTCATCCCCAATTCCTGCAATCAGTGTCGAACCGTCCTGAGACATGGCCAGGCCCGTCGGATCCTGAACACCGGATTTTCCCGGGAAGGTTTTGTTCCATGTGGTACCGGAATCGGATGAAAGATATAAATAATCGTCATTTGCACCAATCACCATTTTGGTGCCGTCCGCAGATATGGCACACCAAGACCAACTCAGGGAATCACCATTCGCCGGGTCAACTTCGGTCCAGGTATAATGCGGCAGGATCATGAGAATCTTATGAACCTTACCATAGCTGGTACCATAGGCATTGGTTGCATAAGCCCGATAATAATAGGTCACCCCTTTCGTCAGGCCGGTGACGCTGCTGGTAAATGCGCCCGTACCGGTACCATCGGTTGTCTTACTGTCGCTGATCGTCGGCGATCCGGTGGTATTCCAGCACACGCCGCGAGCCGTGACGGAAGAGTCGTTATCGCTGATCACGTTTCCACCGGCACTAAAGCGGGTCGTGCCGGTGAGCGTTGCCGAGGTGGTCGTGACCGTTGGAGTTGCCTTTACATAAAGATATCCCTCTGAATCGCACGCCATCAGTTTGGTCCCGTCGCTCGACAAGGACACCCCTTTCCAGCTTCGGCTGCTTTCAAAGACCGTCCATGTGAAACCGGAGTCGTTCGACCAATAAAGCTGACCGCTGTTCACCGATGCGAACAGATGCGTTCCATCCGCGGAAGAAGTCACATGATACCAATCACGATTCGAATCCCTCGCAGTACTCCACGACTCACCATAATCGGTCGAGGTATAAATCTGTCCTCCATTAACGACGGCGACAAGTTTTTTGCCGTCACTGGAACAGGCGATACTATACCATTTCCGTGAGCCGGATGCCGTTTGTTCGGTCCACGTCACGCCCGAATCGGATGAGGTATAAATATATCCATTCTCAACGACGGCGGCCAGATGCACACCATCGGAAGAGGAGCAAACCCCATGCCATCTTCGGGAGCTATTCCGCGCGGTCCAGGTTGCTCCCGAATCAGTTGAAGTGAAGATACTTCCCATACTTGGCACCGCAACCATCCTGGTTCCATCAGAGGAGCATGCGGCGGCAGTCCAGGCCTGACAGGTACCCGGCCCGGTTCGCTCGGTCCAGGTCGCACCGGAATCGGTGGAAGTGAAAAGGCTTCCGGGATTGTTGGCGATAACCATTTTGGTGCCGTCGGCGGAACAGGCCAGTGCGGACCAGTTCAAAGATCCCGCTCCGGTTCGCTCGGTCCAGGTTGCACCGGAATCGGTTGATGTATAAATTGACGATGATGATTTACCCGCTACAATCCTGCTTCCATCGTGGGAGCAGGCGACAACTTGCCAGCCCTCCGTCGGCAAAGATGTTACCGGAGTGAGAGCATAGTTTGCGGTAACGATCGACGAACCGGTGATAATCGTTAAGGTTTCGCCGTAAGCAGTGTCGCTGGAATTTGTGGCATA
>JAAZAW010000237.1 GCA_012514125.1 Phycisphaerae bacterium
TATACCATGTCGCTTCGACTTTCCTGGGCGACCGGAATTGTGATGGGGATGATCGAGCAGGTTATTTAAAAACAAATTATTTGAAAAGGCGAATTCTTATTATTATCGGGCACGCGGGTTCTGGAAAAGCGGCTTTGGCTGATTCCACAGGGGCTGTCGGGGGGGATCGTCAAGGCGGGGCGTTTTCGGGACGATAGGGGAATAGAATCTTTGTGATTTTTTGTGTCGGGAAATTGTTTGATACCCTGGGGAGGGTATGAGCTTGTCAAATGAAGCTCACATTTTGTTGGTAGATCCGGAACGCGAGATGTGCGTTGTGGTGGCCTCTTTGCTCGAAACTCAAGGGTTTCGATGCCTTCAGGCCCAGACGCTCGCGGAGGCCCGATCCCTGCTTACGAGTCATCCGATCTCTCTGGTGATCTCGGAGCTGGTTTTGGAGGATGGATCGGGGTTCGATCTGTTGCCGGAGTTATCCAAGCCTGACGACGGGGCGGTTCCTGTGATTTTTTTAACAGCCTATGGTGGGGTGGAGTCGGCCAAGGAGGCGATTCGCAAGGGTGCGTTTGATTATTATGAGAAACCGATCAATCTTAAGGCTTTTCATACCGCGGTTCGCCAGGCCCTTCATTCTTCGCACGGTTATCGCGGGCCTGATCGTCGGAAGTTTGCGACGCTGCCGGCGGATCGGCTGGACCCGACGTGCCGTGACGATCTGACGGGGTTGGTGTCTCATCGATATGTCTTGGGGAAATTACCTCTTTTGCATCTGGAATGTTGTAAAAAGGGCATGCCGCTTTCATTGTGTCTGATCGATATTGACGGATTTCGGAAGATTAATGATCGGCGGGGGTTGTCTGTCGGGGATTTGTTGTTGATCGAAGTGGGTCGTCGACTTCGGCAGATTGTGAGGTCGAACGACATTGTCAGCCGATATGGTGCGGATGAATTTTTACTTGTGCTTCCCGGAGCGGATGAAGAATCGGCCAATCGTCTTTGCCGGCGGATCAAAAAAGAGTTTACCGATCCGTGCGTTGAAATCGGGGATGAGAGAGTGAAACTTGGGCTTTGTACGGGGGTCGCGGAGATTGACAGCGACGAATGCGCCAATAGTGTGGAATTTCTGGAGCGGGCGGTCGAAGCTATGCATCACGCGAAGCTTCAGGGGCCTGGTTCGGTGGTGGTCTGGCGGCGGCAACTGGCGGAAGAAACGACGATGATCGATCTGGGCGATCCGGATCATACGAATCCCGACGTGGAATCGATCAATGTCATGATGTGGCGGTTCCGTCAGCTTAATCGGCGATTGAATAATGTGACGATGGAGTCGCTGCGATTGCTGGTGGCGGCGGTGGAAGCGCGGGATCCGTATACCAAGCATCATTCGGTTCGGGTGGCGAGTTTTGCGCGGTACCTGGCGGGTGAACTGGATTTACCGGAGGGGCAGGTTCGAACGATTTACTCGGCGGCGTTGCTTCACGATATCGGCAAGATCGGGGTGCCGGACGCGATTTTGACCAAGCCCGGGCGTTTGACGGCTCAGGAGTTTCAATTGATTCGTCAGCATCCGGAGATTGCGGTGAATATTCTGGAGCAGGCGCAGTTTTTCATTTCGGAGCTTTCGATGGTCCGTCATCATCATGAATGGTATAACGGCAAGGGGTATCCTGACGGTCTTGCGGGGCAGGACATTCCGTTGGGCAGCAGGATTATTCAGATTGCCGATTCAACCGAAGCGATGTTCGCTCGTCGAAGCTATAAGGATTCTTATGATCTGGAACATACGCTTCATCAGTTGCGTGACGGGACAGGTCGGCAGTTTGATCCCATGTTGGCGGAACTGGCGATACGGTTGATTCAGCAGGGGGTTCTGACGCAGCTCTGGCGAGGCAAGGAATCGGCGAGTGAAGAGCTTACGCAGATCGCTTTTAATAATTGAGATGTTTTTGGGGCACTCGACATTCGGGCTTTGGGGCAGAGATCATGGGGGGCTTTTCAGCAGAGTATGTTGGATGTGTCTTGTTGATATTTCCGTTTCACAACACAAGAGAAGAAAAGTGTGAAAGAGGGAAAGATATAGGAAAAAGATACTTCGATAGGTTTAGGGGCGAAACGATAGCGTTTTGATTTCAATAGAGTATGTTGAACGGATAAAGAGTGACGGTGTATAACCGTCACTCTTTATTGGTGTCATGATGAAACTCTTGAGAGTAATTGGGTTAAATTCGTTTTCTTCGGGCACGCATCGACAAACCAATCAGGCCGGTTGTCAACAGTGTGATACAAGCAGGCTCGGGGACAGCAGCAGCAACGTTGTCGATGAACGACCAGCTGCTTCCAGCGATGAATTTAAGGGTGTGATCTCCGGCATCAATCGTGATTGGATCGCTGGTATACTGGATCATGGGACCGTTTACTCCGCCTCCTACTGTAGATACCGATGGAGTACCACCAAATGTCAACGGGGTATCATCGAGTGTTACCGTCAGAACGCTGTCGTATCCCTGAACAAAGAAGGTGAAAGTGGTGGTGCCAGAGCCGGAGATCGTCTGAGCAAGTGTTGCACCGCCCCAAATCGCGGCGCATTGCCCGTCGGTGGGGATTCCCCAGACTCCGGTTGCGTCAGCAGGGAGGATACCTGCATTATCAGTGCCGGCAAATGTCCAGCCGGGAATAGATGGAAATGGAACGAGTTGGTCACCACTATAAGCGGGGTCTTCAAATCCGCCATTTGTTACGGTCACGGCGCCTACGGCAGAGAGGTTGATCATCGCCACCAGAGTCATTGACAACACAGCCATTGCAAGAATTCGAGATTTTTTCATAAGTCCTTCCTTTTTTTTAGGCCCTTACAATGTGATACCTCCTTCAAGCGTTAGAGCCCTTGCACCCCGAAGGAGACTGTCCGTTGTAAACAAGAATTGATATCTTTGTTAACATTATTCTAACTGTATTTTTCTAAATAAACAATTGCGGTTTCGGCAAAAAAGTTGTATATTCAGGCAAAATTAAAGGAGTGATCATGCCAACGTTTATGAATGGACATGGCTGGCGGGCGACTGGGGGGATCGAGGGGATATGTGTTGTTTCGACTTACGAACACAACACTCCTCCGTTGCGGAAGTCGCCGAATTATCATCTTCCCACGTGGGCGTTATTGTATATTTACCATGGGAGTTTGTGGCATTCTTATTCGCCCCGGGAGCGGACCTATCTTCAGACATCCTCGCAGGCGTTATTGTATCCGCCGGGTGCCGACCGGTATGAATTTTCGGCCAATCGTGAACTACTGCATGGGGCCTATTTACTTTTTAAGGATTCGAAAGAGTCTCATTTGAAACGATTGTTCAAAAGTCCGTCGGAATGGGTGGTGTTTGACGATGACGACGAGGGTACGCTGGGTTCGCTTATGAAGGAATGTGCCGCGATCGGCTATCGTCGCGGCGATGCCGGATTCTGGGATTCGCAGGCGGTTCTGTGCCGGATCGTGGGTGTGCTTCTTTCTTCCATCCCGATAGAAAGAAATCGTTATAAAGTTTCTGTTTTCGGCAATCCGGTGGAAGATGACGATCTTCCTCTTTCGCAGAAGATCGATGCTTATCTTCAATCGCAGATCGATCGTATCATTACGCTGGACGATATTTCCAAAGAATTGGGAGTGAGCGTTTCGACTTTGACCCATCGTTATCAGAAAGAGGCGGGTGTTCCTGTGATGAGCGCCTTTATACAAAAGAGGATCGATCGTATTAAAGAACTCCTTAGACGAGGGTATTCGGTCAAGTTGATTGCCCACCAGATGTCTTTTTCTGAAAGTTCGGCACTGAGTATATTTTTTAAACGACATACGGGAGTTTCCCCGCGTGAATTTCTTTATCGGCAAAAGCGCTCGTTGGGTAGTGAGGGGGATTGATGGTGATTTCGTTATAAGATCAGGCTGTTCCTTCCGTTAAAGGGATTGTTGGTAGTTCGGTTTGGGGGAGTTTTTTCATTTCGAAGTAAATGAACGCGCCGGTGATGAGGGCGGAGAGGACATCGGCGATGGGTGCCGTTCGCCAGACGCCTTCGATTCCCCAGAAATGGGGCAGGATCATCAGTAATGGGATGAAAATCAGGAGTTGTCGGGAAAGGCCCAGGAGGGTGGATTGTATGGGTTTTCCGATGGCTTGGAAGTAGGTGGAGCAAATGACCTGAAACGCCATGGTGGGCATCATGGAGAAGAAGATCAGTAGTGCATGGGAAGCGATTTTTCGAAGGTCGGGGTCTTTGGAGAACAGGCCTACGATTTCTTCGGGCCAGAGTCTCATGGCGAAATATCCGGCCAGGACGATGAGGGTAGCGGCGATGACGGATTTTTTGAGGGTTTCCCGCACGCGTCCATATTGTCGGGCGCCGTAGTTGTAGCCGATGAGGGGTTGTGCACCCTGGCTGATTCCGATGACGGTCATGAAGGCGAGCATGGCGATACTCATCATGATTCCGGCAGCAGAGATGGCGAGATCGCCGCCGTGGATCATCAGCATTTTGTTGAGGATCATGTGTTGGCAACTTCCTGCGATTTGCATAATGAACGGGGCGAATCCCAGGGCGGCCATTGCCCAGAAGACGGGAAATTCGGGTTTGAGGTTTTTCCATCGGATTTTCAGCGAACTTCGGTTTGAGAAGAAATAGCTCAGGACCCAGGCGGCTGAGACCATTTGCCCCAGTATGGTTGCCAGGGCGGAGCCTTTGATTCCCATGCCCAGTTTGAAGATGAACATATAGTTGAGCACGCCGTTGATGACGGCTCCGATGATTTGGGTGTACATTGCGAAACGGGGATTGCCTTCGGCGCGGATGAAGTTGTTCATTCCGAAACCGACGCTGCCGAATACGGAGCCTAGCATGATGATATGGGTAAAGTCTTTTGCATAGGGCAATACGACGTCGCTTGCGCCGAAGATTCCGAGAATTTGGTCGGCGAACACCAGGTATAATGCGGTGATGGCGAGGGGGATGAGGATCAGCATGGTCATGGCATTGCCGACGATTTTTTCGGCTTCGTTGATTTTTCGTTCGCCCAGGCGAATGGAGATAAGGGCGGTGGCTCCGATACAGATCAGCACGGAGACGGCGTTCAGGATCATCATGATGGGAAAGGCGACGGTGGTTGCGGCGATGGCTTCGGTGCCGATGCCTCGTCCGACGAAGATTCGGTCGACAATATTATAGAGCGTAACAACGAGCATTCCCGCAACGGCGGGGACGGAAAATTGCCATAACAGGCGGCTGATGCTTTCATATCGCATGGCCGCTTCATTCTTCATCATGATTCACTACCTTTCCAACATTTCGTATTTTGCGCATCATGTCCAGCATAGCAAGTGAAATCGTTCGATGCAATGAACGATTTTTCTGGATTTTCTGGGAGACTGGTTGGCGGGTGAGCCTAATGGTGGGTTTCGGAAAACCCACCTACCTTTGGAAGGGGATTGTACATTTTGTATAAAATCCGGGAGACGACGGGGGAAAAAATCGTGGTTTTTTGGGGTGCCAGGGGGGGAAAATACATTTTGTACGAAATGGAGCAGGCTTTTGGCTTTGGGAAGATCGGCCTGTCGGCCGAAGGGGGAAACGGGGAAAGATGGTGGATGAAATCGAATTGTAGTGACATTTTTGTCAGAAGTCATGAGAAGGTTCCGGAAAAGAGTGACGGAAAAGTCTTGCGGGTTTTGAGAATGAGCCAGTAAATGGGGCTCTGGGAAACTTTGGAGGCTTCCTTAATATAAATATAATACGGAATTGACTTATTGAATGCGCGGTCCTTTAATGTCAATAAACTATTTCAGGCAGTATGAGCTTCGAAATCGGGATATCGTGACATTAGCCCCCGCGCACGAAGTAAATGGAATTAGTATA
>JAAZAW010000238.1 GCA_012514125.1 Phycisphaerae bacterium
GAGCTGCTGCTGGGAAAATCATTCAGAAAAAAAGTTGAATTCGTCGAGCACGCTCAATACTGGAGCATCGACCAGATCAGGCATTATCAGATCAAAAAATTAAAAGCTGTACTGAGCCTCGCCTCTGAAAAGTCGATTTATTACCGAAATGCTTTTCAAGCCGTCGGTTTCAATCCCGACGATCTTAAGACGCTTGAAGATTTTCATCGCTTGCCGACCATCGACCGCAACACCGTCCGAGACCATCTGCCGCAGATGTGTACAGGCCTAACCAACGGCTCCGACGTCGATTACGCGACGACCGGCGGCACGGGCGGCGAACCTCTGGCGTTTTATCTCACGAAACAGCGATCCGCCATCGAATACGCCTACCTCACCATCTCCTGGAAACGCGTCGGATACGAACTGACGATGCCCCTCGCCGTTTTTCGCGGACGAATTGTCAAGCCTGGCCGCGATGGTTTTTATTACCAATACGATCCATTGTTAAAATATCATTATTACAGTAATTTTCACATGACCGACGACAACATGGGAAAATATCTCGATCACCTCGCGACCCTGGGTTTGTGTTTTTTGCATGTCTATCCATCGTCGGCTATGGCCCTTGCGCGTTTCATTCGCCGAAATCATCGCACGCCGCCCGCCAACATTCGCGGCATTATCGCCGAATCTGAAATTGTCTATCCGGACCAGCGAACCTTGATCGAAAGTACTTTCGGCACAAGATTATTCTCTCTTTACGGTCATTCCGAAAAGCTTGTTCTTGCGTGCGAGTGTGAGCATTCCACCGATTATCACGTCTGGCCGACCTATGGTTATTTCGAGTTGCTCGATCCTGGCGGTCATCCTGTAACGGTTCCCGGTCGGCAGGGCGAGATCGTCGGCACCGGTTTTATTAGTACCATTGTGCCGTTCATTCGTTACCGGACCGGCGATTACGCAACCTATGTCGCCGATCATTGTTCTCTTTGCGGTCGACGGCATCCCATTATTCGCGATATACGGGGGCATCGCATTCAGGAAATGCTCATTACCAAAGAAGGAAGCGCGATTTCCTGGACGGCGATGAATATGCACGACGACACCTTCGATCATGTTCGCCAGTTCCAGTTTTATCAGGACACCCCCGGCAGGGGGGTTCTCAAGATCGTGCCGTCCGCCAACTTCAATCAAAACGACTCGCAGCGAATCTGTCGTAATCTTCAGGAAAAATTCGCAGGGCAATTTGATTTCACCATCGAACTTTGCGATAAAATTTCTCTTTCGCCGCGGGGCAAAGCTATTTTTGTGGATCAGCGAATTTCAAAACCGACGACTCAGGAATCCTGAATTAATTTATAAAAGAGGGCAAAAGACATGATCATTAAAGCGGTAATTTTAACCATGATCTTTATTTCACTTTATGCCTATCGGAACTGGTTTTTTTCCTTGTTGGGACTGATCGTCATGATGGCGGTGATCGAACATCCCGATATGCCGAAAAGTCTCGGTGGTATTCAGGGGATGAACCTGTGGAATCTCGTTTTGCTCAACGTTGTGGTGGCGTGGTCGATTCAACGGCGAAGCGAAGGCAGCGTCTGGGACCTGCCGTCCGGAGTGAACATTTTACTGTTGCTTTATCTGGTCGCGGTCTTGGCTTCGTTCTTTCGTGCCTACAACGATTTTAGTTATATGCCGTATATGACGGTTAAGGACTATATCAGTGAGGAGTTAATCAATACGCTCAAATGGGTGGTTCCTGGCCTTTTGGTTTTTGACGGTTGTCGAAATCGAAAACGGTTTTACCTCGCCATTGCCGCTATCCTGACTATTTACGTGTTACTGAGTCTCCAGGTGGTTCGCTGGATGCCCTTGCAATATGCCCTTAGCGGCGATCAACTGGAAGCTCGAAGTCGAAAGATCATTCAAAATGAAATCGGGTACAGCCGCGTGAATATGTCCATGATGCTTTCAGGCGCTTCGTGGGCCTTTCTCACCTTGCTGCCTCTGGCAAAAAATAAAAAGCATCAGATTCTTCTCTATGGCGGTTTTTTCCTGGTCGCGTATGGTCAGGCGTTGACGGGGGGGCGAATGGGATACATCACCTGGGGCATTGTCGGGCTGATTTTGTGTTTGCTGAGGTGGCGGCGATATTTGCTGTTTATTCCGGTTTTCGCTATTTTTGTGAGTTTTGTTTTTCCCGGTGTGGTCGAGCGAATGCTTGAAGGTTTCGGCCAGACCAGCGCCAGCGGGAAAACCTATGTCAGCGATTACGAAGTTACCGCCGGTCGAACGTTCATGTGGCCTTATGTCCTTGAAAAAATCGGTCAGAATCCTCTTGTCGGATATGGCCGGCATGCCATGCGTCGCACGGGACTGGAACATTATCTGGTCACGCAATACAACGAATCGTTTCCCCATCCTCACAACGCGTATCTGGAATTGCTTTTTGACAACGGCCTGCTGGGCGCGGTGATGATCTTGCCGTTTTATTTGCTGATGGTGATCTGGTCATTAAAGCTTTTCTATGATGATTCCAATCCCTTGTACGTTGTGACCGGTGGGTTGGCTTTGGCGTTTATTCTCTCGCTCCTGGTCGCCGGGATGGGCAGTCAATCCTTTTATCCCCGCGAAGGCGCCGTCGGCATGTGGTGCGTCATCGGCCTGCTGATGCGTCTGAAGGTTCAGCGGGATAAAGTCCTCGCCCTGCAATACCAGCGGCTGCCAAATTGGTCCATGAGTCGGTTGGCGATGGGAAGTTAGAACGTTGAAAAGTTGGAAGTTGGAAGGAAATGCCGTTTCGGTCCCTGAGCCTGTCGAAGGGCGATCCGCCAAGTGCATCAAATCCGCAAAAAACGCTTCAGCAACTTCTTGTAGGGTGGGTTTTCCGAAACCCACCATTTCGTCCAAATTTAAAGCGATCGATGGATTTAAGAAAATCCATCCTCTAAAACTTTTTGAAATTCTCCATTAAATGTTTCTATGAAGCGGGTAAAATCTTCTTTGGATTTCAGAATAAATCGCAACGATTGTTCACTGTTAACAGGCTGGACCTCAATATGAAGACCGATTTTTTCTTGCCAAAAGGCGATATCGTTCTCAAATCGATCATATTGCCAAACATATGCATTGTCTCGGCGTGCTCCGATGAAAAATCGTCGTTTCCCATCCTTGCGGAAATAAAGATTCCGACGTTGTAAATAATTTTCTCGTCCGTTATCCAATTCATATTGGAAAAAATCCACCACCGCGGGATTAGCTATAGAAGCCAAAGCATCATCCCAATTTTTTAAGCTTACTTGTCTTGATGTTCCACATCGCTTGCGTCGAATGGTATGTTGAGTAATTTCTGGCGGTGGAAAAATACACATGCAGTTTAGGAACTCCCGTTCATCCTCCACGGATAACACTAGTCGATAGCAACGAATATCAACGTCATAGTTTTCGTTAAGCCACTCTGCTGTAATCAATACTTCGTAATCAAAGTCTTCTGCGATGAGAATCACCCGTTGCAATTCATTCACATTTCCAGCATTTTCCAAGAGGAATTGTTCCATATCCTCTTCAACTTCTCGGACAGGTTTTCCTGTCAAACGTTGTCTGGCTTGTATGAAGTCATCACGAGACCACTTGGCGATCATCCCAGCATAGCTAAGTGCCTGAAGTAATTGAAGTTTATGGCCACTGCGTTTAAGTTCCAGAACCACAGATGCTCCTTCTTGGTCCACCGCAAGTAAATCAATCCGATCCTCCACAAAATTAGAAGGTTGAACTTCTTCTCCAACTAATAAAAGCTTTTCTCCAATTTCTTGAAAAAAAGCATCGGAACAGTTTCGAATCATTTGCTGAAGATCATATCGCTCCTGAATTCCTGCTTCAGGCAGACGGGGATTTTGCAATCGAGTCAGGTTTCTAGTCTTTCGATCAATCCGAAGCATTCGTGTGTTTCCTCCAATTGCAAAAAGTTCATATTTTAAACAAATGATGGATTTAAGAAAATCCACCCTACAAAAAACATTACAGAATTCAGTCTGAGAATTTTGTAAAAAACCTTTCAAGCTCAGATTCATCTTGGATTATTCCATCACTTTTGAAAGTTTCTATTTCAACA
>JAAZAW010000027.1 GCA_012514125.1 Phycisphaerae bacterium
GAAAAAATGGGCTTTGGACCTTAGGCTTTAGGCTTTGGGTTCGGAAATAAGAGTTAAGACCGGTTCCGCCGTAGAGCCATAATGAGTGATTGCAGCGATTTGATACAAATTTGATGTTTTTCAATAAGAGTTTTTGCTGCAAGCGGAGATAAATATTCTAATTTTTCGGAAAATGTTAAATAGTAACCAAGCTCAGCGGCAGATCCCAAGGCGATATTCAAAAAATTCAGATATTCCGCTTCGCCAGTACGAAACGATCCTTCAACAATATTCGCGGAAATAGATATCGCAGCCCTTCGCATCTGAGATGTTAACCCAAAAATTTCATCTCGCGGGAAGGACTTTGTGGCTTTGTAAACCTCCAACGCCAATTCATCGGCAAGATGAAATGTTCGCAATTTTCGATAATCTCTGCTCATAATACCTCCAGATAAAGGCTTTTTACCGGAGCCAAAGCCTAAAGTCAAAAGCCTAAAGCCCGATTTCGGCTCGTCGTCGGTCTTTGGCGGCGATGGCGGTGATGAAGGCGGTGGCGAGCAGGCCCCCTGCCAGAATCAGGTACCAACGGCGATGTTTTTCGTTCAGGAAGAGCTTGAACCATTCCTGATTGGAATAATCGGTCGGCGCAGCCATCGTTGTTTGAGGGGCAAGGGACTCTTGATCAAAGAGGATGGGGTAGGGTTCGATGCGAATGGCTTCCTGGCCTGCTTTTCGTAAGTTCAGTTCATTTATGGCGATGCGCTCGGTGTATTGAGGATCGACGCAGATCGCCATGAGCCGGCCCCGGGCGCGGTTGACTTCCTGCTCCATGCGAAGAACCTGGCTTTCGACCGCGCGATATTCCGCGGCAAGCTGACAATGCTCCTGCCAGAGCGGCACGAGAACGGTCGCGGCAAAGATCACCAGCCCCGCCAGGGTCAATACCCAGAACAAAATCCAGGTAATTACAATATCAGTTATGCTTACTTTTTCTGCCACGGCGTAAAAACCTCGTCAGGGACCTATTCGCAAAAAATAGACCTCAATAATATTTTCGACAAAGCGATTCCTAAAACCTTAGCCGAAAGGGAATATGAAAGTCAAATTGAAAAAGGGAGAGAATCCGTATGGCTATCGATGCTTCCGATAAATTTGGCTGAAAAGAAAGATTGTGAGCTAATTAAAAGGATTTTTGACGATATTTTAACTATTCTACCTATTTTAACTTTTGTATTTTAAGTTCGGGCAAATAATCGTCGATTTATAGCTTGGAAATATTAGACAATTTAGGTAATATAGTAAATATATAGAAGAGGCATTGGATAAAGTCGTTTTCAGAAGTTGCAATAAAAGGAAATCAGTCATGGTTGATAAACGAGAATACGCCAATAAACAGGTCTTCACCACCGGCGAAGTGGCAGAGATTTGCAACGTTTCGCAGCAGACGATCATTCGCTGTTTCGATTCGGGCAAATTGCAGGGATTCCGAGTTCCGGGATCGAAGTTTCGGCGGATTCCGCGTGAAGCGCTGGTTCAGTTCATGAAGGAAAACGACATTCCGCTGGATTTGCTGGATACGGGCAAGCGCAAAATTCTGATTGTCGACGATGATCCGGCGATTACGGAAATGTTGCAGGATGTTCTCGAGCGTGATGGCCGATTTGAAGTCAAGGCGACCAATACCGGCTATGAAGCGGGGATTTTGACCCAATCGTTTAATCCGGATTTGATTTTATTGGACTATTTGCTGCCCGATATCAACGGCAATATCGTGTGCAAGACGATCCGGGAGAACTCGGCTTTTTCTCATATGAAAATTATTTTTGTTTCAGGCGTGGTGAATCCGGATGAAGTGGAACAATTGATCAAGTCCGGCGCGGACGATTTTATTAAAAAGCCCTTCGATGTGGAGAAGCTGATTTCCCGAATCACAGAATTGTTAAATATTTGATCGTGGTGATGATGCCGAAAATTTAAGGTAGTTAAACATGCGCAGTGAACCTGTCATAACGGAACCTGTTTCGTCCGATCAGGCCCGCTCTAAGCGAGTGGAGATGATTGTGCGTCAGCTTGAGGTGCTGCCGACACTTCCGGTGGTGGCGACGAAGGTGCTCCAGGCGACGACCGCGAAGGAAACTTCGACCCGGGAAATTATTTCGTTGATCGAGTCGGATCAGTCGTTGACGGCAAAGATTCTGGGGTTGACGCGCAAAGCCCATCTTGGTCTTGGAGATTCGATCGGGACGGTGGAAAAAGCGGTGGTGATGCTGGGTATTGAAGCCATTCGCAACGCCGTTTTATCGGTTCAGGTGTTTGAGACTTTCGGCAGTCAAATCTCATCGGCCAAGGCAAAGGGTTCGGAGCAGGGATTCGATCGGCAGGAGTTCTGGAAACACTGCCTGGCGGTGGGATGTGCGGCCCAGTTGATTGTCGAGCAATTGCCGGCGAAAAACACACTGGACGCGGACGAGGTTTTTGTCTGCGGACTGCTTCACGATCTGGGCAAGGTGGCGTTGGATACGTGTTTGCCCAAGAGTTTTGCTCGAGTGGTGGAGATCGCGGTGAACAATCGCACGAGCATTGCCGATGTGGAACGGCGGATTCTGGGTCTGGATCACGCAGCGATCGGGAAACGGCTTGCCGAGCACTGGAAGTTGCCGGCGACGATTTGTCATGCGATCTGGCTTCATCATCATAAATCAAGTTCACTTCCATCGCAGATTCCCTATCGCGATCTGGTGGATGTTATTTATCTGGCGGATTTGATTGCCCGTGAACAGCGGATCGGTTTTTCGGGGAATTTTCTTTTCCCGGATCGTTCCGAGCCGCTTGCGCAGCGGATGGGGATCAAGAGTGAAGGTTATCAGAAGATTTTACTCGATCTTCGCAAGTCGATGGGCGAACGGGCGGCATTGATCGGCCTTGACGAGGTCAACAGTGAACAACTTTATCAGCAGGCCCTGCAGGCGGCGAACGCGGAACTTGGTCGGCTTAATCAGTCGATTACGATCAGTAACCGCAAACTCAGGTCCCGGGCACGATATTTCGATGCGATTAACCAGTTACATCGCCAATTAACACCGACGATGCCGGTGATCGAAATGATCGAGTGTATCGCTCAGTCGGTCCGATCGGCGCTGGACGTTCCGGCGGTGGTGGTCTATCGCGAGGATCGTGACAACCGTTTTCTGGAATCGGGAATCGCCGATGAAGCAGGGACACAAAATCGACTTTTCGAGTTGCAGAACATCGATCCGGAAGAATCCAGGTCTGCCGTCAACCCGGACAAGGAAAAAAAGTTTTGGATCGATCCTCCGCGCGAGCTGATGGAAGTTATCACACATTACGCCAAGCGGTTGAACCCGAATCCGTCGAATATTATTCCGCTGTTTTCGCATGATGTGATGATCGGCGGAATC
>JAAZAW010000002.1 GCA_012514125.1 Phycisphaerae bacterium
AAGTGAGAAAATGAGGTTAAATTTGAAACGCGGACGATTGAACCATCGTTCGCGTTTTTTTATGGGTTTGCATCAGAGATTTTGCGTTAATTCCGGAATATTGTTGAGTTCGACGATTTTGACCAGTTGTTCCGGATGGCCGGTGCGTGATGAAAGGGCGGCGGCTTCGAGAATCGCAAGCACTCCCAGATGCCGTTTAAGCTCGATATCGTTCGAGCGGCGTTTTTCGATGAAACTTTGCCAGAGTTGTTCGAAGATTCGGGTATAGGCGATCCGTCGAGCTTCTTCGGGTTCATAGTGATGACTGCTTTCGATATGCCTGCCGCTGCAATCAAAGAGATGCGCCTGGGCAGGATCGAGTCGGATTTGGTTGAGGTTTCCCGCCACCAGAATTTCTTCCTCGATAGGGCCGGCGTTGATTCCGACGGTGACGACGCCGAGCGAATGAGGATAGATCAGGTTCGCCAGGCCGAAATATTGAAACATGCTCTCCGCCGAGCCGTTAAGGGTGGATCGCTGAAGTTGTCGGCAATAGACCTGCTCCGGGAGTCCGAGCCATCGTTGCGAAAGGAAAATAAACGGATACATGCCGGCAGAAAGGAGTGTATCTTCGGCGGGCAATTCCATTTGTGACAAATTATTGTACGATCGGCAGGAAAACGAACGGATTTGCTGGTCGGTGAGCCAGTCCGGAACGCTCTGATAGCAGGGCAGGTAAAGCCAGGGGGTCCAGACGTAAACACCGGTGTTTTTTTTGTCCGATTGTTTGATCATGCGAACGGCGGTGGACAGCCCGCCCATGATGGGCGGACGGATGATCAACCAGATATTCTCTTCGACCACCGAGTTCAGAAATTCATCGCCGAAACGATCCCGCCAAAGGAGGACGATGTTGGGTTTGCTGCGGAGAATCATTTCTCTCGGGTCGTCGTAAAATTCGATATGTTCGTATGTATTCCGCAGGGGGTTCAGGACGGCGGGGCGGTTATCGCAAATGGCGCAGAGTGAAAGCCGATCCGATCGGGTCAGGCAATCCAGCACCAGATCGGCGTATCGATCGATTCCGACAATCGCGATTTTAACCGGTCCCATGATATTTTACCTGAAGTTCGACGAACTCTCGCGTTCGATCAGCACCTTTCGGAGCAGAAGATAATTTTTGTTGTGGTAAACGGTCACCTCTCCGCTGACCTGGAAGATCAACGCTTCATGACTGGCGGCGACGTCCGATTCCATTTTTTCCAGCCAGCGATTGGGGAGGACATTGATCGGCGGGTCTGCCATTGATTTTCCGTCGGCCTCGAAGACGAAGGTCCAGGCATCGCCGCTTTTAACAAGTCTTCCTCGACGGTCCACGACGTAATGCCCCTCAGGCCAGAGTTTTCGGTTGGTCGAAGATGGGCTTGGTTGGAGCAGGGATGGGGTTTCACCGGTGGTTTTCATCGTCTTGTCAGGTTTTGAGCCTCTCGGCAAGGTCGGCGACGTGATGGGCGGTGTTTGCTCGAGCATCTTTTGGAGATTTTCCTGTGCGGCCGACAAATCATCGGAAGCGCCGGGTTGTGTCGTGGTGGCCGCCATGAGCCAGGAGCCGACTCCAATCATTCCGCAAATCATCGCCGTCGTCAATATGGTCTTTTTGTCTTTCATCATCCTCTATGAACCTCAGCTTAAAATTGTACCTTGGGCACGGAGCGTTCCTGAACGTTCTCCAGCTCAAAAAAGTCTTCCTTCGTAAACCCGAACATACCGGCGAAGATCACCGCAGGAAAAACCTGAATGGCGGTGTTGTAATTTTGCACTACATTATTATAGTACTGGCGAGAAAAACTAATTTTATTTTCTGTTCCGGTCAGTTCTTCCTGTAATTGCAGGAAGTTCTGGTTGGCCTTTAAATCCGGATAGGCTTCGCTCAGGGCAAAAAGCTGGCGGAGGGCGCCGGTGTGCATGTTTTCCGCCTGGGCCTGTTCCTTAACGCCCCGGGAAGAAATCGCCTGTTGACGCGCCTGGATGACCCGTTCGAAGGTTTCTTTCTCATGAGTCGCGTAGCCTTTGACCGTTTCGACCAGATTCGGAATCAGATCGTATCGGCGTTTGAGCTGAACGTCGATCTGGCTCCATGCGTTTTTAACCTGCATCCGAAGTCGAACCAGGTTATTGTAAATAAACAGGACCATCAGCAACAACACAACGATAATCGCCAGGACGATCCAGCCCGCACTTAAGCTCAGGCCTAACACCAACCGTGTCATCATATCGACTCCTTTCCGCGGAACGATCCGCCGTTATTTCAAGTCAGTATAATCCAAAACTCCGCACACGAAAGCAAGAATTTGGTTTTCCATTGTACTATTTATTGTCCGCATTATCACGCTAGAATTGTTTGATTCATGCGAGGAGTGAATAAATGCCGAATAATTGACTATAGATAAATCTAGCTGTTATTCAGGAGATTTCAGGGATGAAAATCCTCTTAATCGTATACGACAACGATTCGTTTATTCACTGGTTTCCGCTGGGGCTTGGTTATATTGCCTCTGCGTTGCGAAACGCGGGACACGACGTGAGCGTTTATTCCCAGGACCGTTATCATTATCCCGAATCTCACCTGACGGCGTATCTGGATGAACATAAATTCGACGTTGTCGGTGTGAGCGTGATCGCGGGTTATTATCAATATCGAAAATTATTAAAAATTTCCGACGCCGTCAACGCTTCGAAAAATCGTCCGTTTTATATCATCGGCGGTCATGGCCCGGCGCCAGCTCCTGAATATTTCCTGAAAAAAACACATGCCGACGCCGTTGTGATCGGCGAAGGTGAAATCACCGCCGTCAAACTCCTCGAAGCTCTGCAAACGGGCGGCGATTTATCCGGCGTCAAAGGCATCGCTTATCTGAAAGACGACAAGGCGGTCGTCACCGAGCCTCAGCCGCTTATTGAAGATATTGATTCCATCGCCTGGCCGGCGTGGGACTTGTTTCCGATGGATTATTACGCGCTGCTCCGCATGCCGCACATTCGCAACAATGATCGCGTCGCCGTCATGCTCACCGGCAGAGGCTGTCCGTTCAAGTGCAATTTTTGCTACCGAATGGACAAGGGAATTCGCGTCCGTTCGCCTCAAAGCGTCGTGGCGGAAATCCAGTCGCTCAAAGAGAAATACGCCATTACCTATATCGCCTTTGCCGATGAATTGACCATGGCGTCGAAGTCGCACATTCGCAAATTATGCCACGCGTTTATCGATGCCGATTTGAAGGTCCGCTGGACCTGCAACGGGCGGTTGAATTTCGTCGAGCCTGATATTCTCGAACTGATGAAAAAAGCCGGCTGTGTGTTTATCAACTACGGTATTGAATGCATGGACGACGTGATTCTTAAAAACATGAACAAGGTTCTGACCACCGACCAGATCATTCGCGGTATCGAGATGACCCTCGAGGCGGGAATTTCCCCGGGTTACAACATTATCTTCGGCAACATCGGCGAAGACGCCCAAACTCTTCAGAAAGGCGTTGAATTTCTCCTCAAATATGACGATCATTCCCAACTGCGGACGATCCGTCCGGTGACGCCATACCCCGGCTCGCCGTTATTCGATTATGCCGTCGAAAAAGGACTGCTCAAAGATGTAGAGGATTTCTACGAAAACAAGCATACGAATTCGGATTTGATGTCGGTGAATTTTACCCGACTTTCGGATGAGGAATATTACCGCGTTCTCTTTGAGGCCAACAAAACTCTTCTGGAAAATTATTATAAACACCAGAATGAAAACGCCATCGAAACAGCGCGGAAACTGTATTTTGAGCACGATGCGACGTTCCGGGGGTTTCGTCAGACATAATAATGAATAACTTTGTGACGTGACCTTATCACTCAGGGTCCGATCACACCGCAGGATGACCGGGAGTAAGGCCCGCTAGGATTTACAGACGGATGCGGCGCATATTTTTTCATCAGGTAAAACTTAATTGACTTTGCGGGCATGAGGTTTTACCATTGAGATAATGAGTGAAGGTAAAGAAATAAGAAGGTGATACATCCTTTTCTTTATAATATTCATAAGTATTTAATGGGGAAGAAATCAAAGCAAAATTTTAAAGAATGCAAGTCCTGCGTCGAGTTTCGCCGGGGCGCTGTCTGGCGTTATGGATTTGCGGTGGTGATTACCGCTTTGGCGGCGTTGTTGCGATGGTCGCTGCCGGAGGTGTTGTCGGAGACAACATTCCTGATTTTTTATCCGGTGGTTGTCGCTGCTGCGATGTTTGGAGGAATGGGGCCGGGGCTTGTCGCAACATTTGTCTCGATATTATTTTATGAAATAATTTTTGATCCGCTGGCGCTTAGGATGGACGTGGATAACACGGTGATATGGGCCCGTCTGCTTATTTTTGCCTCCGGCGGTGTGGGGATCAGTGTCCTTGCCCATTTACAACGATTGGCCCAGAAGCATGAACGCCAACGGGCGGATGAAGTGCTTCAGAATGAAAGGCAATATCGTATCCTTTTCGAAAATGCCGCGGTGGGTATGTTGCAACTGGACCCGGAAGGGCGATTCATTCGAGTCAACGACCGGTATTGCGAAATCACCGGTTATAGCCGTGAGGAATTGAAGACCATGACCCCGCTGGACTTATCGCCCCCGGAGAACCTGGCAAGGGATCGGGAATATCTGATGCTCTTTCTGACCGGGCGGCAATCCAAGTATGAAATCGAGAAACAGTATGTGCGCAAGAACGGCCAGGTGATTTGGGTGCATGTAACGGCAGGGAATATCCGTGATGTTTCCGACAAAAACATAAGGACAACGATCATTATTCAGGATATTACCGAGCGTAAACGTGCGGAAGAGGCGTTACGGGAAAGCGAGCGGCGCTATTCCGCGTTGTTTGCCAACAAGATCAATGGAATTGTCCATTGCCGCATGATCATGGATGAGCAGGGTAAACCGGTGGACTACGAAATTTTGCAGGTGAACAACGCCTATGAACTGATCACGGGGATCCGAAAAGAGGATATCCGGGGCCGTCGAGCCAAAGAGGTGTTTCCGGAAATCGACAAGCTGGCGTTCGACTATATCGGCACGTACGGACAAATCGCTTTGGAAGGCGGGGAAAAACAATTTGTGGAATTTTTCGCCCCCATCGGTCGGTGGTTATCCATATTTGTTTATAGTCCCAAGCCGGGTGAATTTACGGTTATTTTTGCCGATGTGACGGCTCAACGGCAAGCGCAGGATGAACTTCGCACCCTGAAAGACCAGTTAGAGCAGCGGGTGAAGGAGCGGACGGCGGAACTGGAACAGAGCATCGTGGAACTGGAGCGATCCAACGCGGATTTGCAGCAATTTGCCTACGTTTCTTCGCACGATCTTCAGGAACCTTTGCGAATGGTGGCAAGCTTTGTCCAATTGCTGGAAATGCAGTACAGCGATAAGATCGACGAACAGGGAAAAGAGTACATTAAATTTGCCGTGGAAGGGGTTAAACGAATGCAGAGCCTCATCAAGGGGCTGCTGGCGTATTCCCGCATTCAGACCCGAAGCAAAGCGTTTGAACCCGTCGATCTCGAGAAAATCCTGCAAATAGTGAAAGAGAATCTCAAACTCCACATCGAAGAAACCGGTGCGGAAATTGTCCATGATCCGTTGCCGGTGGTGATGGGCTACGATACGCAATTGATTCAGGTGTTTCAAAATCTTATCGATAACGCCCTTAAGTTTCGGCGGGCGAACGTGACTCCTAAAATTTTTATCTCTGCCGAGAAAAAAGAACGCGATTGGCTCTTTTGCGTTCACGATAACGGCATTGGGATTGCGCCGGAATTTTTCGATCGCATTTTTGCGATTTTTCAACGATTGCACGCACGCGGCAAGTATCCCGGGTCGGGCATTGGGCTTTCCATCGTCAAGCGAATTATCGAACGCCATGGCGGAACGATCTGTGTCGATTCTCATCCGGACAAGGGAACCTCGTTCTTTTTTACTATTGCAAGAAGTGAAACGGAAGGGAGCGCCGAAGTCGCATGAGCAATATCCACTCAAACCGGTTTGAAATTCTACTGGTCGAAGACAATCCCGGCGATGTCCTGTTATTAAAGACCTGTTTCCAGCGATCGGGCTTGCGGGGCAACATCCATGTCGTGGAGGATGGTTTCGAGGCTTTGGCTTTTCTTCGCCGCGAAGATCCCTACGCCGATATGCTTCTTCCGGATTTGATCCTGCTGGATTTGAATCTTCCCCGTAAAAATGGACGAGAAGTGCTGGAAGAGGTGAAAAACGACGACGAGTTAAAGCGGATCCCCGTGGTGATTCTCACATCGTCCGAGGCGGAAGACGATGTCGTTCTGACTTATCGGCTCCATACGAATTGCTATATCGTCAAACCGGTCGATTTCAAGGTATTTCAGGATACCATGGATATCATCGTCTCTTTCTGGTTTTCAACCGTTCGCCTGCCGAAAAAGGCGAATTAGCGGGCTTTGGTACTGGATATACAGGATTAAATTATATTAATAAATGCCGGCATTCATTCGCTCCGGCAAAGGCTGAAAAAATAAGAACAAAATTTGTCAATAACGACATTTTTTGGAAAACGCCATAAACGATCCAAGTAGTTATAATATAACAAAATAAAGTTTTCTTAGCTTGCTTTGGATGTTATTGTTTATCATAAAAATTGATAAAATGACGTCGACTTTCGTAAAAAGTCGATCGACAAATTGAAAAAGACGATCGTCAAATGGGAAAAGTCGATCGACAAAATGGAAAAGACGATCGTCAAATTGAAAAAGTCGGTCGACAAAATGGAAAAGACGATCGTCAAATTGAAAAAGTCGGTCGACAAATGGGAAAAGTTGATCGACAATTGCGAAAAGTCGATCGAAAAAAGCCGAAAATCGATCGACAATATCCTCGTTTCGATCGATTTGGGGTCTCCGGCGATTAGTGATACTTATCCGTCGGCGGTCTTCAGGACGAAAAAATAGGTGCCGATTTAATTCCCCACAATCCCAAGCCAAAGCCTAAAGCCCGACCTCATCCCTCAGCCCGTAGCCCGAAACCATCCGAATTGACGAGCAGACATCTCCACACAAATTTGGCGACAAAATCCTTGTGTTATCGCCTGGTTCATTGTAGAATATTCAGACTCGTTTAACCGTTGCTAGGTAAAACGTTTTAAATAAGGGTTAGAAACGACATACAACAACCCATATGCATCATCGGCATACCGACCGTTTAAGGATTAATCAAAAATGACAAAAGTTGTGCGCATGGTTGATGTTTATTCATCTTTGAGACCGAAAGGGTATCCCAGAGACTTTGTGCCGCAGTCGACGATTTTTTACGAATATTTCAAGGCCAACATCAACTTCTACGGAAAGGTCATGATGGTGTTGAGCCTTTTAATCCTCTTTCCCATCGCGTTAAGCACGTTTCATGCCGAAAATCTGGTCGTGGTCAAGACGCAGCTTCGTTCCGGAACGTTTGGAAGCATTTTCCTGTTCATGGGGCAATTTTTCCTGATCGTGAATATCATTATCTTCGGCTGGCGGGTCTATCTTTATGCCAAATATCGTCCGGAAGAAAGCTGCACCGATGATGAGTTGATGGTTTGCACGGTGATCGTGCCGGCGTATAACGAAGGCCAGCAAGTCTGGAAGACGCTCCAGAGTCTTGTCGCCAGCGATTATCCCGCCGAGAAGCTGGAAATCATCGCGGTGGACGACGGCAGTGCCGACGATACCTGGTATTGGATTCAAAAAGCGGCGGCTGAATATCCCGACCGCATTCGTGCCCTTCGTCAGCCCCGCAATATGGGCAAACGCCACGCACTTTACGAGGGATTTTTGCAGGGCAGGGGTGAAGTTTTTGTTACGGTCGACAGCGATTCGCTCGTCGATCCGCAGACCATCCGGCTGCTGCTTTCGCCGATGGTTCGCAATCCAAAGGTCGGCGGCATGGCCGGCAACGTTCGGGTACTCAATCGCGACGAAGGGTTGTTGCCGATCATGCAGGACGTTCGGTTCATGTACAGTTTCGAGTTCATGCGTGCCAGCCAGAGCATGGTCGATACGGTCATCTGCACGCCGGGCGCCCTTTCCGCCTATCGCCGAAGTGTGGTGATGAAGGTACTGCCGGAGTGGATGAATCAGACCTTCCTTGGACGAACCGCCAATATCGGCGAAGATCGAGCCATGACGAATCTTATCCTGAGGGAAGGTTATTACGTTCGCTTCCAGCGCAACGCCAAGGTTTATACCAATGTGCCGACGACCTACAAGGGCACCTGCAAGATGTTCCTGCGCTGGGCCAGGAGCAATTTCCGTGAAACGCTGGTGATGGGTAAATTCATTTTCAAGAAATTCCGCGAGACGCCCGTTAAAGGCGCGAGAATCAATTTCCTTTTGCAGGTTCAAACGTTGACGATTTCCCAGGTCTTTCTGGTGACCTCGTTCCTGTGCCTGCTCTGGAAACCCTGGGTGTTCGCGGTGACGATGCTGACCGGTATCGCGATTCGTTCGGTCGCGCCGGCGGCGTTATACTATTATCGTACCCGCAGTTCCGATGCGTTGTGGGCGTACTGGTATGGTGTGATCTGGGTATTGGGATTTTCGTGGATTACACCCTACGCCATGTTCACCTTGCGGAAAAATGGCTGGCTGACCCGTCAGTTGCCCCAGGAAAATCAGGCTACAACGCAACCGCCGATGTTTAAAACGGGCCTGGCATCGTAAAGGGAATAAAACCTTTCGATGCGTGGGGCGGTCAGATGATAAAGCGGACACCGACCTTGAATAATCCTACGGACAGGGTGTTATGAACCGCGACGCCCCTGGTCAATAGACGATCCTGGCCGTTATCGATGCTCAGGACCATTTCGGTTCCGGCGGGAATCGGGCGATGGGAGTAGAACCCCAGCCCGCCTGTGCTGATGTCCCGTCCGGTCGCCATAACGACTTCCGCGGGCGTGTGGGTGGAATCGATCATGACATCCACCGTGTCCGCCATGGGAAAACGGGGAAATTCCCTGCGGGTTTCAAAATCCGATGAATAGTCTTCAGTGGAATAATGCTTATTGACAAAACGGTTGATTCGTTCGTGAAGCGTGTTATTTGCCAAAACTACCATTTTTTATCCTTTCGTCGTTTTCTAAATTACCTATCTTAACATTTCTATCGTCTTTTGTGTTGAAATGGATTAACTTTTCCTTAAGAATTTCTTTGTCCTTTTATTTTGGATGCAAAGTTCGGTTGAATTTGTGTGACAATTTGCTGAAAATCACCTATTATCAGACCATTAATCGGGCTACAGGCTACGGGATAAATCGGGCTTTAGGCTTTGGGCTTTTGCTTGGAGATCGTTTGGACGCTATCCGGGAAGGTAAAAAATTGGTGATCGTTGCGGGAAACGGACAATTGCCGTTTCTGGTGGCTCGGGGTGCGCGGGCGGCGGGGGTCGAGGTCTGCGTGCTGGGGCTGCGCGATCAGGCGTCGGATGAACTGGCGGAAGAGGCGGACTCTTTTTACCGGGTTCCCATCGCTCGACTGGGACGATGGATTAAATTATCGAAACGATTCGGCGCCGAGGAGTTGATTCTGGCGGGGGGGGTCAAAAAAACGCAGGCCTTTAGCCGATGGCGAATCTGGCGATATATCCCGGATTGGCGGGCTATGCGGGTGTGGTATCGTCGGGCGAAGGGCGACAGGCGTAATCTGGCGATTCTGGGCGCTTTGGCGGATGAACTTGCGGAGGAAGGAATTACGGTGGTCAATTCGATTAAATATTGTGAGCAGGCCCTGGCGGATGAAGGTGTGATGACCCGGCGGACGCCGTCGGAGCAGATTCTGGAGAATATCGACTTCGGCTGGCCCATGGCGATGAAGATTGCGGAACTGGATATCGGGCAATCGCTGGCGGTGCGGGAAAAAGATGTGATCGCCGTCGAAGCCATCGAAGGGACCGATGCCATGATTGAACGGGCGGGAAAATTAGTTCGCGGCGACTGGATTTTAATCAAAGTCGCCCAGCCTCACCAGGACATGCGTTTCGATGTTCCGACGGTCGGGCCTGAGACCATTGAAATGTTGCATCGGAACCGGGCAGCGGCGCTGGTCGTCCAGGCTGGCAGGACGATTATGATCGAAAAGGACAAAATGATCGCGCTGGCGGAGAAATACGGTATGGCGATTATTGGAAAAAAAGCCTGAGCAGGATTTGCACGATTGCGTTGCAGCGGATAAAATGAGACAGTTTGAAAAATGTTGATGACGGTGAAAACCTCGCTGAGTCATCTTAGCGATTCAATGTCAGACGACAGGAATAACGTTCCGATACGATCATGATAAGAGTGGAGAAGTGGATGGAAAACAAGACACCGATCCTTGTGGATTGTCACGCGCATTTATGGGAAAGCCCGTCGCAGCTTGGGCGATGCGCTCAGACCTGTAGACTCCAGGCTCATCCGTCGGCAGGAAAATCGGTCAGTTCGTATGATCTGAAGATATCCGCCGGGCCGGTGAGTTTTACGTTTTTACTGGGTTTTCGTTCAAAATTGATGGAGATGGAAATTCCGAATGAATTTATCTCCGATTGCGTTTATCAGCATAGCGACTGTATCATCGGGTTTGGTTCGGTCGATCCGGTGATGGATAATCTTAAGTCGGAAATCCATAAGATTGATCAGGTATATAAGCTTGCGGGCTTTGTCGTTTCGCCCGGCGGACAGGGGTTTCATCCGACGAGTACGAATGTGCTGCCTTTGTACCGTTATGCCTGCGACCACGCCATGCCGATTATCATTCACAACGGTCAGCCTTTCGGGACGCCGGCGTCGGAGTTTTCCGATCCCATGTTATGGGCGCCGGTCTTCCGCGAGTTCAACGAGGTGAAATTCGTCTTTACCGACATGGGGCGGCCCTGGACAGATCATACGTTGATGCTGCTGGGAGAATTTGAAAATGTTTATATGGACCTGGCGGGATTGGCGAGTCAAACGTGGGTGGGGTATCAAACGCTGATCAAAGGATATCAGGCGGGTGTGCTGAATAAGTTCCTGATGGGAAGCGATTTTCCGGCGACCGGCATATCGGCGACCATCGAAGCGATTTACAGTATCAATCAGATGGTCAGCAATACGCCGCTGCCGACGATTCCGCGGCAGAGGTTGCGCGAGATTGTCGAACGCGACGTTTTGAAATTACTGAGTCTGGACCGCTATGCCGCGAATATTTCTCAACCTTCAACGGCGATGGAAGAATGAACGGAAAAATCATCAAACTAAGTTGCCTGATTTTACTGGTTCTGGCGCTGGGCTGTCGGACGGGCAGTAACAGCATGGTCCTGGTGAATTATGCCCGGCCTGAAACACCGGAAAAACTCGGGCAGACATTCAATCGAGGGTATTTTACCTGCAACGCTTTCGGCGAATATGAGATTTTGCTCGAAAGCACCGAACCAATCTCCACGGAAAACAACCAGGTACTGCACCAATCGCTTTATCTGACGACGATCTGGAAACCCATGCCCGGGCGCACCTATGCCGATTCTTCGCAGATCAACGCGAAAATGGTTTATCTTGTGAAAATTGCCGATCATCCCGATGCGGCTGTCGTCAGCCAGACCGGCCAGGCGACGATCCGGTATCAGGGAACGGGTTTCGTCGTCTTTGATGTCGATCGTTCGGGAAATGTTTTGACGGGCACGATTGAACAAGCGCTGATGCAGCCTGCTCATAAGAAATCGAATTATCGGCTCGGGACGTTCGAATTGTCGGGTTCGTTTCGCGCGGTCAAAGACCCTGCGGCTGTGGCGGAATATAAATTGACCTACGGAGCCGTCAAGCGTTAATGTCGGCGAAGTTCGAGGCGAACAATCTTTGACCGATAATCGATAAATGCGCCGTTCTTACGGGCGAATCAGACGAAATCGGATTCGGATGATGAAATCAAGAATTTATCGGAACCCGGGTTCGGGGTTGAATTGTTGTCCGGTGCTTATTTAGATTTGTATATTATAATTAGATACCGGTGCTTTTTGTGTTTTTTCTGAAAAGTTATCGGATTGATATGATGCGGGTTGTTACGAAATGAATGGATCTGTTTGTATGGAGAAAGGGCGGCTAAGTGGAACTTGCTTGTGCGCTTCGACTGTTTAAAGAAAATCCTTTGGAAGAGGCCTGCGAAAAGATTCAGACGATCGGATTTCGCGGCGTCGAACTGGACTGGGAAACGCTCTCGCGTCAACTGGCAGCCGATAGTCGTTGGTATGCGACATTGGGGCGATGGCTTTCACGGATGGGACTTGAAACGGTGAGTGTCCGCGTGGGGAATTTCACCGCGGAACGCGAGGACCAGATGCACCTTCAGGCTCATGTATTCTCGCAGATGTTTCATCCGGTTCTGGAAACGGGCACGAAACGTATCGTACTCGGGAGCGGGCCTCGCACACTGGAAAATTTCAACTGTTTTCGTGAAGCGCTGGCGAGATTGGCCGAGCAGGCTCAGCCGCTGGGACTGGAGATTGTCGTCGAGAATGAACTGGACACCCGCATGGAAACCCCGCAGGATTTTCAGGCATTGTTTGTGACGAAATACTCGCCCAACACGGGTGTTTGTGTCGATGTCCGTCATTGTCATCTTGCCGCGGTCAATGCCGGCGATCTGATTCGCGAACAGGGGCCGCGAATCAAACTTGTTCGTCTGTGCGATATGATGGGGGACATTCCCGTTCTTCCCGGCCGGGGAGAAATTGAAATCAAGGGGCTGGTTCGTGCCCTGCGGAAAGTTCAATACGAGGGGATGGTCGTTCTGGACTATCTGCCGCATCGGGAAGCGAAAATCGAGCGTGAGATTGAACAGGCGTATCAGTACCTCCAGCAGATCGTCACCTAGCCGGAATCCCGCACCGGCGATGAATGGTCAGGGTAGAAAAAAGATGGAAAAAATGAAAAGCCCGACGAAGCGTTCCGCCGGGCTTTTTCTTTATTCGGTCACAGTGGTTTTTTTTAGCCACTGGTTGTTTTTGGCTCCGTAAATATTCATGCATACGGCTGTTCCAACGGGTTTCTATGTCAAAATTAACTCAACGGAGAATTTACCAGAAAATTCCATTTGGAGCTATGAATTTTTTGCCCTAAATCCGGATATTCGATTTTCCAACCGCCGATTCTCGCTTAACGGCGGAGCGGGATAAAAACCTATCGATTCTCTCCGACAGAGAATCTGCTTCAAAGTAGCCGATGATTTATGTTTTTTTCTCTAGTATTTTCAGAAATTCATCACATGCAAGTCATATTGCACATCTTGAGCCCTTCGATAATATCATTACATGTAAATCGATCTGTATCTAT
>JAAZAW010000239.1 GCA_012514125.1 Phycisphaerae bacterium
ACCCCGAAAATTGCGATTGGTCAATGTAGAGGGGATAAATATCGGGCATCATCACATCATAGGCGTTTTGATAGGCAACGGGCGCCCTGTCATCCACTTCCTCTGCGGAAAAGGCCATAAATACCGGCTTGGAACTTTCTTGCTTGACCGCGTTGTAGGCAATCTCGCAGGTCTCGACCGAAATGTCGTTGAGCGTCGGTTCATCAGTCGCATACCAGCCATAATGTGCCGGGTGATTTTCATAGGTGCGAACGAAATTTTGTATCGCGGCCACATCGTGATTGGCTACATGAATTCGAGGTACTTCGACAATAACTTTCAGATCGTACCTCGCCGCTTCATCCAGATAGTAAAGGACATATTCTTCGGGCGCGCCGCGATCGTAAGGCATCACAATGTTTCCGCCTTCCATGGATATTTCCCTGCTTCCCGATCCATGATAAACCGTAGCATCATACCAACCGAATGGGAACCGGGTTTTGGGCTCGACAGGTTCCGGAACCAGCCGCAGATTATCGATAAGAACCGCCGCAGCAGGGTCCGGGTCGAAATGCGTATAGGCACAAATTTCTATCGAGATAAGGTTGGCCCAGAAGGTGGCGGCATTGGCCGAGGTTAATCCTCCCACACCGGTTGCGGTAGGCAAGGTGGCCGTCGTCGCCGCCACGCCATCGAATTCGGAGCCTGTTCGGGAAGGCAGTCCGCCATAAATCTTCAATTTGACCGTATGCCACTCCTGATCGAGATCCCACCCCAGCGAATCGACTGTCGAAGACCAGAGACAGAGATTATACGTCAGCCACTGGCCGTTGGGGCCATGGAGGTTTACATTGAAAAACCTTGGAAACCCATTGGTTGGTGTCCAGATGCCGTCACTTCCGACGCCGAGCGTCTTGTAGTCGAACTCAATAGTCCCATTCATATAGCCTGATTTGTCACCGGCGATATTGTTCGAGGTCGAAAATGTTGCCGATCGATTATTGGTATCGGTATTATTATAAACCAGCATGCGGGCTTTGCCGATTCCATCTTTCCCTTCACCCTCCGCGGTGACGTTCGCGGAAATCGCCTGAGGGGTCACCGACGTCCAGGTTGCAACAACGTCATCGGCATTGTCTACAATGACATCTCCCGAAACAACAGGTTCCGGAACCAGACGCAAATTATCGACAAGAACAGCCGCGCTGGGATCCGGGTCGAAATGTGTAGATATCGACACTTCTATCGAGGAAACATTGGACCAGAAAACCGCGGCATTGGCTGCGGATAAACCTCCTGCAACAGTCGCGGTAGGCAAGGTCGTAGTCGTCGCTTCAACCCCATCAAAACTAGAACCCGCCCGCGATGGAAGACCGCCAACAATGTTCAATTTGACCGTATGCCAGTTCGGATTAAGATCCCATGCCAGAGATCCTGCCGTAAAAGACCACATATTAAGGTCGAAAACGATATACTGACCGCTGGGACCATTGATCTTTACACTGAAGAATCTCGGAAAACCGTTGGTCAGTGTCCATGCACCGTCGCTTCCAACTCCAAGCGTCTTGTAGTCAAACTCTATCGTACAATTCCTATAGTCATACATGTTACCGGCAATATTATCCGTAGCCGAAAAAGTCGCAACGCGATTGTTCGTATCCGTATTGTAGACCAACATGCGGGCCTTGCCGACTCCGCCCTTGCCTTCACCCTCGGCGGTAACATTCGCAGAAAGGGCCGGAGCCGTCATGGGTGTCCAGGTCGCGACAACATCGTCGGCATTGTCGATAATTAAATCAGCGAACGCATTACCGACTCCCAACCCGATCGTCATACAAATCACGACATTCAGCAGACTGTGTTGAAAACATCTCCAAATCATACCCTACTCCTTGTTAAAAAAAATATCTGGACTTCTTTTGCTTACTTCATACTGCCGGCTATTTAGAAATTTTCCGAGTCCGTTCGGAGCTTTTCGCTAACGACTTATCCGGATTATGTCAAAATCCTTTATCGAGAGTGTTGGCAAGTACAGCGTCCAACACCTGCTTTTCCATACGTTTTAAATACTTCTCTTTAGACCTGAAGCTTTATGAACATCAAGCCCATTAAGGCCAAAAGTGCGATGACCGGCATCCCCAGTCCGCCGCACAATAAACCCTCTATTTTCTCACCATCTTCTTTCGAAACTCCCTGTCCGAATGTCTCGAAGGAACGGGCCTCCCAGTCGGTATCCCCGGCATGCGTACCATAAGCGGCGGCGAGGATTCCAAGATCACCGACATCGACTTTTTCATCGGCGTTGAAGTCGCCATGGTTCAGGGTCGCCCCCTCGCTCATACCATAGTTGGCCGCCAGAATACCCAGGTCACCGACGTCGACACTTCCATCACCATTGGCATCGCCGGGAAAGATGCAACTTGCAGTGGAGGACTCTTGATATCCACCAAAGCTATTCATGTCGATATCGACGAAGGCTAAGGGGTTGGCGATACTCGCAACGGCTGCAGTTCGATTGATCCCATAAAAATTGCAATTTTTTACGACGATCCCACCGGTAAACATCGGGTCGGTATTAATCAGGACATTGTTGCCGGTCAGATAACCTCCGCAAGAGGTCAGGATCAGACTTTTCATTTCCTGGACCACCGGGTTGCCTTTCGAATCCTGTGTGGGAATCTGATTAGGATTAGCAGTCGCAAAAAGATTTCCACTTTCGATATGTGCATTGGC
>JAAZAW010000240.1 GCA_012514125.1 Phycisphaerae bacterium
AACTTTCCAACTTTCCAACTTTCCAACTTTCCAACTTTCCAACTTTCCAACTTTCCAACTTCAACTTCAACTTCAACTTTTAACTTCCAACTTGGATTATCTCCTGACGGTGCTGAGATTCACTTTAAAAGAATGAACCGGAAAATTTTCATGCGATTGCCCTGGCGTACCCCCTACTATTTAGCCAGTGTAAAATAAAATGAAGCGCCTTTGTCAACTTCACCTTTGGCCCAGATTCGTCCCCCGTGTCGTCGAATAATTCGTTGAACAATCGCCAATCCGATACCGGTCCCTTCAAATTCACTGGCAGGATGAAGCCGTTGGAAAACTCCGAACAATTTTTCCGCATAGTCCATATCAAACCCGGCGCCATTATCCTGGACATAAAAAACCTTCTCACCATCGATTTCCGTAACCCCGAATTCTATCCGGGCATGGGAAATTTTTCCGGTGAATTTCCATGCGTTGGACAGGAGGTTCCTTAGTGCGATTCGCATTAAATTCTCATCGGCGGTAACGATCACGTCCGGTTGAATGATAAATTCTACCGAACGGTCCTGCTGGCTTTGCCGAAGTTCCGCCGCGACATCCTGGACGATCTCGCTTAAATTTATCGGCTTGCGATAAATTTCCATACGAGAAACCTGAGACAAACGAAGAATATCATCGATCAATTGCGACATGTGACGGCTGGCGGCGATAACCCGTTCGAGGTAATCCCGACCTTCGGCATCCATTCGATCGGCGTATTGTTCCTGAAGAATCATGCAAAACCCGTTGATACTCCGCAAAGGCGCTCGCAGGTCGTGCGACACCGAATAGGAAAAAGCTTCGAGTTCTCTGTTGGCCAGAACCAGTTCGGCGGTGCGATCCGACACTCGTTGTTCCAGTTCGGCATTGAGATTTCGAATTTCTTCTTCTGCGCGTTTGCGTTCTGTAATATCGCGATCCACGCCCCGCCAGCCAATCACCTTGCCCGCCTTATTAAAAATCGGAATACCGCTTGTCTCAAGTACCACTCGCCGGCCATCTTTATGTAAATGGAAATTTTCCAGTGTAATAATCGATCGACCTGTCTCTTTCGCATCTTTCAATATCTCGGCAATTCGAACCGCTTCGTCCGGAGGCACAAGATCAAACAGAGGTTTACCGACGACTTCCTTCGGTTTGTATCCTAAAATCGTCTCGACCTGCGGGCTTACATACGTGTAAACTCCTGTTACATCGATTTCCCATATCCAGTCACTCGAAGACTCAACCAGATTCCGAAACTTTTCTTCACTTTCTCGCAGCGCCTCTTCGGCGAGTTTGCGTTCCGTAATCACTTCCGTATACAGGATGATCCCGCCGATCGTTCCATCAAACTTATACCAGGGACGGCATTCCCATCGGTTATAGTTGATGGAACCGTCAGTCCGAATAAACGAATCTTCTTCCGATCGCTCAATCGCCCCGTTTAACACCCGCTGATGGATCTGCCTCCACCGCTCCGGCATTTCAGGAAAAACATCGTAATGATACTGGCCGATGATGTCTTGTCCTTGAATCCCATAATCCTTCAAATATCGTTCACTGACAAAGACATATCGAAGATCGTTGTCAAACACCGCAATCGCATTGGGATCATACCGAATGATATATTGCATCAACTCCTGCCCTTCGAGGATTTTGCGCTCGGCCTGTTTTCTTGCGGTGATATCTTCAATTTGAGAGATGAAATACAGGGGAGTCCCCACATGATTCCTCACAAGAGATACCGCCAGCAGCACCCAGACAATTTCCCCTTCTTTATGGATATATCTTTTTTCCATCGAATAGGTTTCACTTTCTCCCGCCAGCATTTGGCGAACCAGATTCAGGTCTTTCTCCAGATCGTCGGGATGGGTAACATCCTGAAATGTTTTTCCCAGAAGTTCGGTTTCAGAATACCCAAGAATAGAACAAACCGCCGGATTAACTTTTAACCATTTCCCTTCAGGCGAAACAAGGGCCATACCTATCGCTGAATTTTGAAATGCGTTCCTGAAACGTGCTTCGCTTTGCTGAAAATTCTCCTGCATCCGATATTCTTCGGTCACATCACGAAACACCAAGACCACACCAATAATATGGCTGTCGATATCGAAAATCGGAGCGGCGCTGTCGGCGATCTGGTATTCGGTACCATCACGAGAAATCAATACGGCAGGACTGCTCAACCCGACAACATCACGGGTTTCAAGAACCTTTTCAATCAGAGTTTCAGATGGCAAACGAGTTTGCGCATTGATGCTCTGGAAAATTTTCGTCCAGGGCTGCCCCGCCGCTTCCTCCTGAGACCAGCCGGTCAGATTCTCTGCCACGGTATTGATCAAAATGACGTTTCCCCGAATGTCGGTGGTAATCACACCGTCTCCGATGCTTCGTAAAGTCACTTCCAGTTGCTCGCGTTCCCTTTGAAGTGTTCTTCGCCGTTCTTTTTGAAACTCAAGTTGCTGCGTTCGCCAATAAATACTCAACGCCAATCCCACTCCAAGAATAAGTGAAGCGGTCAATATAACCAATAACCAGGCCTGCTGACGAAGAGGTTCGTAAACTTCATCCCGATCGATCTTGGTTACAATGAACCAGGGCGTGCCGGGAACTTTTCGTAGTGCCGCCAGCACAAATACATCCCGGTAATCGACCCCCTCGACAAATCCTGTTCGTCCTTGAACCGCCAGAGTGGAAATAAAATTTTCCTGATCAATCGGAAGTTGAAAGGTTAAAGCCCCATTCTTCCGATGCCGAAGTTCATTCAAAAACAACACCCGGTTTCCTTCCAGGCGAACCAGAATCGTTTCTCCGGTTCGACTGGGTGTAGGCCAGCTCTGAATGAGTGGATAAAGAAACAGACTCGGATCGATTCTTAATAAAATGACACCCAGTGGATATTTTTCTTGCTCAAAAAAAAAGGGAACATAAAGGTCCAGGAATATTTTTCCACTCTTTGAGTTTCGGTAAAGATCGGAGGATACAATCTTTCCCGTTTTCATGGCCTGATCGACAAAATTTCTATTGAAAAAATTCTCCCTTTCCCAATCCCGCCCTTCGGTCAAACTGAACCGAATGGCGCCTTGCCTGTCAAAAATTAAAACCGTTCGGTAATCATAGGCATCAAGGTAAACAGACATTATTTTCTGTAGTCGCTTGAGGTTTTCCTCCCTGTTTTTGTCTTCAAAAACCGATTTTATACCCCGAGCAAGAAATGGACTGTTGAAAATAATGCGTGTGTCATTTTCTCGTTCCTTGAGCCAGTTTACGATCTGATCGGTTTTAAGCTGGGCGATGATTTCAAGATTGTGCCGATGATACGACGTTAACCCCTGTTTGTGTCGCAAATAAACCACATACCCCACCACGCCGATCGCTATGGAAAAAATAAAAAAAAATAGAATCAGAAGCCAGACGATCTTTCTTGAACCAAAAAAAACAATTCTTTTTTCTTTTTCCATTCTTAACCACCTGTTCAGATGGATGCGAATCGCGCGGCATGAAACCCTTGAATCGTTACACAAATGATTTTACCAGATAATTCCTACTCCTCAAGATAAAATAACTTCATCATTTCACCGACCTGATCGCAGTTTTTCCGGTAGTAAAAATGAACAAGGCAGGCGACTCGTTACCACCTGCCTTGTTTTTTTTTGATTCAATGTGCGTGTTAATTAAGCAACGCTATCGTCAAATTTCCCGACAATCAACTCAAACTTGTCCATCGTGCTGCGGTCGCCGGATTTAATCAATCGGCAATTCGCGGCAATCCGAGGAGCGGCGGTTGTAATAAACCGACGAGCCACTTCCTTCTTGCGATCACAGTTTCGAGCTTGCTGAAGGAACAAATAGCCCAGGAACAGATCACAACCGATATCAACGATTTTTCGACCGTAAAGGTCCATGTATTCGATACCGTTTTTCTTCACTTCGGCAAGCGCCTCAGCCAGATCGTCGCCGCCTTTCTTCTGGATCGCAACAAGATCCGCCAACTCAACGGGCCATTGCTGGGCCTGATATTCTTCAAAAGCTTTACCGGCGGTGCCACTGGCAATTCCGCGAACGGCTGCCACAACCTGCAACTGGCTTGTGCCTTCATAAATGTTCGTAATCCGAGCGTCACGATAATGACGTTCCACCGGATAATCCTTCATATATCCGCTGCCGCCAAGAACCTGCATCGCATCGTAAGCGACCTTGTTGCACATTTCCGAACTGTAGTACTTGCACATCGGCGTAAGCATGGCCGCAAGACGCTTGTACTTGCGGGAATCTTCCTTGAGTTTCTTGAGCGTGTCCTTATCAAACGAATCGGCCTGGTCGGACTCGGTCTTCCACAGATACCAGCGTTCATGATCGACCACCCGAGCACATTCATACGTCAACGCACGGGCCGCTTCAATACTGATCTTCATTTCCACAAGCAAATCGCGAACCGCGGGCAATTGATCGATCGTCACACCAAATTGCTTCCGAGAATGGCCGTAATCCCGAGCCACATTATACGCCGCCTCTGCAATCCCCAGCGATTGACTGGCAATACCAAGCCGCGCACCGTTCATCAGACTCATGACATACGGAACCAAACCGCGCCGCCGTTCACCAATAAGCACAGCCGGGGTATCGTCAAAGAAAATTTCGCAAGTCGGCGAACCATGAATGCCAAGCTTTTCTTCCAAACGCCGAATCTTGACTCGCGGACCTCTTTCACACAGCAGTAAACTCAACCCCGAACCGTCTGAACGGTCTTCCTCGGTTCTCGCCATCACCAACAAAATTTCGCCGCAACCATTGGTAATGAACCGTTTGACACCGTTAATATACCATTTCCCGTTGGAATCCTGATACGCCCGGCATTTGCACGCCTGCAAATCCGACCCCGCGTCAGGTTCCGTCAACACCATCGCGCCGGTATACTTACCCGATGCGAAGTGCGGCAGATATTGTTGTTTGATTTCCTCACTACCAAAAGCATTGATCGTTTCCGCAATGCCCTGAAGACCAAAAATGTTCATCAGCGACGCATCACCGCGAGAAACGATTTCGTTCGCCATTGTGTAAACCAGATTCGGACAGTTCAAACCGCCGAATCGATATGGCAGCGTAAAGCCCATCGTCTGGGCCTTGCCGAGCATTTCCAGGTCTTTCGTGATCCCCTGGGAATAGCGAACCGTCCCGTCTTCGCACAGCGTATTGCCTTCGCGGTCAACGCTCTCTGCCTGCTCAGCGATAAACTCGCCGGCGATTTGACCGACGGTCGTTAAAATCCGCCGATAATTGTCGATCGCATCCTGCTCGTTCTCCGGAGCGTAATCCACCTCTTTGGCAAAACGGAAATCTTCTTCCATGAATCTTGCCAACCGGCCCAGATCCATCGTCTTGAAATTGAAAACAATATCTTCATTTTCGGTAAAAAAATTCGGCATAAATATTACCTCATTTGCGCTGTCAGCTTTATTTTTCGTTTCTACGCACGTTCCTTGACTGCCTTGATCATCCTCGGAATCACCACATTCATATCACCGACGATTCCATAATGGGCGACATTGAAAATCGGCGCGCCCGGATCGGAATTGATCGCCACGATCTTCGCCGATTCCTGCATGCCCGCCTGGTGCTGAACCGCACCCGAAATCCCGCATGCAATGTAAAGCGCCGGACGAACCGTCGTCCCCGTCTGACCCACCTGATGATCCCGATCGCAGAACCCTAAATCCACCGCCGCACGCGATGCGCCAACCGCACCGCCCAAAGCATTGGCCAAATCCCAGATCACTTTGAAATTATCCTTGCTCCCGACACCGGCCCCACCGGCTACAATAATCCTCGCAGCCTTGAGGTTGATCTTCTTCGCCTGACGATGCTTTTCCAAAATCGTCAACGCCAAATCTTCCGGTGAAAGTTCAAGGGCTTCGCGAATCACATTCCCCTTGCGATGCGTGTTCGGCTCAGGCATCCGCATCACGCCTTCCCGAACCGTCGCCATCTGAGGCCAGCGATCATAATTGATAATCGTCGCGATAATATTCCCGCCAAACGCCGGACGAATCTGCTGAAGCAAATTCTTGTGCACCGGACCATCCTTAGGCTCATGATCGCCGATCTGCAAGTCCGTGCAATCCGCCGTCAGACCCGAACGCATCTTCGACGCGATTCGCGGCGCCAAATCCCGACCGATCGCCGTCGCACCAAAAAGAACGATCTGAGGCTCATGCCTGGTCACCAGATCGCAAATCACCTTGCAATAACTCGTCGCCTGATAGTCCTTAAGCAGTGGATGCTCCGCATGAATCACATCGTCCGCACCGTAAGCGATCAGTTTGCTCGCCAACTCGTCGATTCCCTGCCCGAGCAATACCGCACCCAGACGAACCTTCAACTGATCCGCCAATTCACGGCCTTTACTCAAAAGTTCCAATGGAACGTCTGAAAGCTGTCCATCTTCCTGCTCGGCAAAAATCCACACCGCACCTTCTCGATTGACACGTATCATATTTTACACCTCAATGGATTGTTGTCTTTTTTCCAGACCTGCGATTAACCAATCGTATGGTCTTCAATCAATAAATGAACCAGGTTCCGCATGCCTTCATCGGTCGATGCAAACTGCTGATGACCGGCCCCTTTCAATACAACCGATTGAATCCGATGAACCTTCGTCGGCGAACCGTCCCGACCACACCATTGTAAATCCGCTTTGATGTCGTCAAGATTCCACTGTTCCAAAAATAAACCTTTCGTCTTAAGCTCGCTCACCTTCGCGTCGATCTGCGACTTTATTGCCGGGTCCTGCGGATCGCGATCGCCCGCGATTTCCTTGACAATCTCGGCATACCCGCGAGCTTTCTTATATTTCATCATCCGCTTCGCCGCAGAGGGACGAGGCAGATTCGCCGTATCAATCACCGTCACCAACGCCGGCAAACTCGTCTTCACCAATTCCCAGCCGTTGCCGACATTCCGCTTGATCACGGCATGTTTACCGTTTATTTCAACGAGCTTCTCAAGATACGTCACTTGCGGAAAATCAAGCTTCTCCGCGATCTGCGGACCCACCTGGGCAGTATCGCCGTCAATCGCCTGTCGGCCGCAAAGCACCAGGTCCACCTTCGGCAACTGCTTGACCGCACAACTCAAAATATACGACGTCGCCAGTGTATCGCTCGCAGCCGCCCGACGATCCGAAATCAAAATCGCCCGGTCCGCACCGCGAAACAGCGACTCCCGCAAAATCTCAAACGCCGCCGGCGGACCCATCGTGACCACCGTCACCGTCCCGCCGTACTGATCTTTAATCTCCAGTGCGGTTTCCAGCGCGTTCATATCTTCCGGATTGAAAATCGCCGGAAGCGCCGCCCTGTTGACCGTCCCGTCTTCCTTCATCGCCTTGGCGGTGACGGCTTTTGTGTCCGGCACCTGCTTGACCATTACTACACAATCATATCCCACGGTTCAATGCTCCTGATTACGACTTGGGTTCTCTTCACGCGCGTCAAGCACCCGCCACCCGTGGCTGATGCCCGCTATTGAGTCTCTAGGTTGATAACCTCATGGGCTAAAACAAATAAAAATAGTCAGACCGAACCTTCAAGTCAAGATGATTCTCGAAAATCCATTTCCCAAAAGTAAACAAAGCTGATTATCATAATTGTATCGCACCCACCGAAAAGAATATTGAAAAGAATAAAAAAGAGGTGAATTGAGCACAAAAAACAGATGTTTTTCTTCTCTTATGTTTTATTGCTTTGTTGAAAAGAAACGTCACCCCGGTCCCTGAGCCTGCCGAAGGGACGCAAGGGTGAAACGATCCCCAAAAAGACCCTTTTGTAGCACCATCTTTTCTTCTACCCTTAAGCTTACGTAGGTTAGAGTTTCCAAAATTCATCATTTTGTCAAAACCAACTTATAACCCCTGTCGAAGTTTGACCAATTCATCATGCAAAGATAGCTCTCTGTAACAGTCCCCAAAAACACATTCATAAACCAAAAGTGAACATATACCAATTCTCGCTATAGTTTTTATACAGTATTTGTAGGGTAAAGCATCACCACGTTGAAGAAGCACGATACTCATATCTGATTCAAGGTTTGCAGTAATCCCCCTTTCATTCGGATGGGCTCCAAAGTCAATTAATTCCTCATAAAGTTTATCGACAATTTCTCCCGTCTCAGAATCGATTTCTTTTAAACACTTTTTCATATCCGTTATCGTGAAACACTTGCGAATTTTCTTCCGATTTTCTTCATTCACATGTCTACTTAACCAGAGCTTGGTTAATTCAATGTCGTCTTTTAGTTTTAAAGCGTAGAGGGAATATTCCAAGGTCAAACGCAGTAAAGGATAACACTCAGGAATCTGCCCAGCCAACCCGATTCGCATCGAGGCCAAAAATGCACCTTTTGCTCTATTAAGAAAAAAGAGAGGAACAAGTTCAGGTTCTGAAAACCCTTTTTCACGATAATATTCATTTATTTTTGTAAATATGTCCAAGATGTGATTCAAACCTTTAAAAATAGTGTTGTAATTGGCATAAGATGCAATGATATTTTGCTCCGCATCTACAACAAATTTGGTTAATGAATCTTTACCATATCCTTGAGGTACAAGTATTTCTCTTTTCTCTGATGAAATCTGAACATCCTTTTTAAAATTCAAATTTCGTTTTTGCATACAACACTTTTTGTATTTTTCCCACTTCTACAGGGACACTTGCTGTTTGGTCCTATTTTTCCATCGTCGATTTTAGTAATCCTTTCCATTCTTTTTCAATTTTCAAAAAAACTTCTCGGCAAACCCGATTGACGAATAATCGACAACAATGCGCCTGTCTTTATTTCTTTATGCAAAGGAACGGGAACGGTAATCGTTGAATTTGGAATGGCTTTCTGCATCACCGAATGGCTGCCGCGACAACGTACCTGAATAAACCCCTGACTCACAAGAATATCACAAACTTCTTTCCCGGATAAAATCTTTAGCTTACCCAACCTTCACCTCCAGCGACGTCAGGTAGGTTTCGGTATGAAGCCGATCCTGAATTTCCTGAGAACTGGCGGATTCAAAAAAAAGTTCTATCGCTTCCTTCAAATTTTCACGGGCCCGTTCAATGGTTTCACCCTGGCTGGCAACATCCAACTCCGGACACAACGCAACATACCCATCATCTTCACGTTGCACAATAGCGGTAAAAGTACGATTTTTCATTTTCATCGCTTTCTAATTAATTTTTTTAACGACTCCCACACTTCTCACCCTTTAATTATACTGTTGAAACACATGAGATTCAATGGCGGGACTCATACTCCTTCCCTATCGCCGAATCCGGCAATTCAACATCCCACCCCGCCTGATTGAGTACCCATTGCGCATATGTATTACAATTAGGCCCCGCCAGATAATGAAACTCCTGACTGTACGGATACGTCCGCACACTTGCCTCCAGGACCTCCTTAACCCGCTCAGCGCCCGGACCGATCCGTTCTGCCACCACATAACAGCCCAGCCCGAATTCCCCTTCCGGCGGATAAAGATTCTTACACACCCGGCTCAGATATCCATTACTATCCACCCAAACTTCCCAGCGATCAAATTCTTCCGAATTCGCCGATTTAACCACGAACCACGTATGAACCACCACAGGCCCCAGAAATGGCGGAGCCGCCGCATACACCCTCGCCACCGCCTGATCCGAAACCGCCAACTCCGACAAAGGCTTATACTGCTTCTGATCCGGAATCGTCGGATCAAAAAAACAACCCGTCACAAATATTGAAAAAATTCCCCACAAAAAAAGAACCCCGATCCGCCTCGCCCCGACTAACATCTTCAGCCCCTCCGAAATCTCCAATTGCTCTCCCGAAATCTCATTTTACCACTCCCCCCTCCCCAAAAAAAGCCTTCACCAAAGGAGAATCTCCTTGGACAATCTCGCCTGATAACCGGTATAACTAAATCATCGCAAAAATATATATCAATATAATTAGAACTATGGTTTTGTTGAAAATTACAGCCCTGGTTCCCAAGCCTGTCAAAAAGGCACTATACATGATGAATCAAGAACACGCAAAAATATGAATTCCAACGAAAAAAATCGATCACCCAATCCACCGAAATTGGCCCTGGCCGGCCCCTTGGGCCCTTGCGCCATCGGCGTAATCCAACTCGCAGGCAACGGATCCGTCGAACTCTTCAGCCGGTTCTTTTCACGACCCTTGCCCGATCTTCCAGGACAAATCACTCTGGGAACTTTTCATGACGGCCACAACAGACCCATCGATCAGGTGCTGGCGGTTAATCTCCCCGGTCCCATCGTCGAAATCACCTGTCACGGCGGTGTCCGAATCGTCCAGCGAATCATCGATACCCTCAAGCACGCCGGCGCAACCCTCATCGACGCCGAAACTCTCATCCCGGAATCCTTTGGCCTAGAGAAATTAGTCGAATCCGAAGCCTATCGGCTCTTACCCAACGCAAAAACCACCCTCGCCGTCAAATTCCTGCTGGCCCAAGCGCATGGCGAACTGGATAAACTGATTAAAACAGGTGGCACCGAAACATCACGCCAAGCCGCCCTCAAATACTGGCCCACCATACGATTTTTGCTTCAAGGCCTGAAAATCGTCATCGCAGGTCCACCAAACGTCGGAAAAAGCACTCTGCTCAACGCCCTGGCGCAAAGCCCCCAAGCTCTGGTCGCGGACTTGCCCGGCACAACACGTGATTACGTCCAAATTGAAACGGAATTTTCAGGCCTGCCTGCAACACTCATCGACACCGCCGGCCTGGGCAAGACCAATGACCCCCTCGCTCAGGAAGTTCGCCGCCGTTCACTCCAACAAATCGCCGGCGCCGACCTCGTACTGATCATGCTCGACGCAGCCGATCCCGAATCAAATCAACACTTCCTCGCCGAGCTTCCTCAGAATATCTCGCGAGCAATCCTATTGATCAACAAAATCGATCTGACCCCGTCCGGTGAAATGCAGGATTCTTCCACCCTCTCTGCTCTGTCCTTCCCACAAAGCCGGGAATCCATCTTTTTTAATACCTGGCCCGAAGTAAAAATTTCTGCTCTCAGGCAGCAAAACCTCGACAAACTCTCAGCCCAAATCTGGAAACAAACAGGTCTGGAAGGATTTGACTACCGACACCCCACCGTTTTTTCCGAACCACTGGCCCAACGGCTTAAATCATTCAACGCAACCCAATAATGCGAATCTGATTCAACACTATCGCACTCTGCCCCCATCTCAAACCCACCAAAGAATGCAAAGAAGAGACTTTGGTTAACTTCTTCCTACTCCTCTTGGCCTTTCGTCTTAATTCATGACGATCTCCGCCGCAGCATACTTCTCATCAAACGCGTCAAACACTTCCTGAATTTGCTCATCGCTTAAACCCAGAAGCTTGATTGCTTCAGCATCGATCGGAGTGTTTTCCATATGAAAACCAACTTTTTTTCTCATGGCCAGAACATCGGCAAGATGGGCCAACGAGGTAATTTCGTGATATTGTTCCGAGGCCTTGAGCGGTTGATGATGATAACCCGTCGTTAACTGAAACAGATGCGGAAATTTCCATTTCGTCGCCAACGCGATACCAAACGCCTGATGATCGGCTTCAAAGGTTTCCTGTTCCAGCGTATTCAGATCAGTCTTCTCTTTCCAGGCTTTTTCAATCACCTCGCCCAGTTCTTTGGAAAAAACTTGTTTTTCCACCACCAGCCCCAAATCGTGCATCAAACCACCCACAAACAGGTCGTCAACATTGTCCATCTTTCGAGCCTGCGCCAACAGCTTGCAAAACACGCCGCATGCCAAAGAATGTTGCCAGAGTTGACGTGAAGTGAATCGCTTAGATAACTCTCTACCGTTAAAGAGTTTGGCCATCGACGTGGCAACCGCAATATTTTTCACGGTACTAAGCCCCAGTAAAACAATCGCCCGATCCACACTGCTGACTTGTCGGGGCAATCCATAAAACGCCGAATTCACCACTTTCAAAATCTTGGCGGATAACGCCACATCGTGCTTAATCAGATTCTGAAGATCGCGGGCCGTTGCCTTGGGGTCTTCCACAATCTGTATGATTTTCGCCGTTACTTCAGGCAGGGTGGCAATTTGGGTAACCTGCTGAATCACTTTAGCCACTTTTACGTCATTCGCTAAAGACACTATCGTCATCCTCTTCTACCTTTCAGAAAGGGGCTTGTTGAGATTCCAAAGTCAAACAACCATCTACTCTTTTGTCGGAAATTTCTAATCGTCGATTTACATCAAAAAGATTATTTTTCAGAAAACTTCTTTGAAGACAAAATTTAACTATTAATTAATTTTCTTTTCCGAAACTTACCGGGTTGACCTTTCTTCGGAGATTAGAAGAGTGAAATTGACGTTTTTTTCATATTTTTTGAAAATTTACCACGCCAAAATCATCGGCTGCGGGGTTTGACAATCAACGATCTACTCACAGAAACTTTTGACAGGACCTTCGACACCGTTTCACCAGCCAAACCTTGTCCGAATTTACGGCTAGGCCGAATCGTATGGGTCCGAATAAATTCCATTGCTTTGGCCAGAGCCGCCCGAATATCTTTTTCCTTATAACCGCAATCAAAAATCGCGTTACCATTGCGCTCTCGCCCCTCCTGACGAGGACCGATATTGACGACCGCCGTGCCCAGGGCATTCGCCTCAATAATACCGCTCGAGCTGTTGCCCATCAAAATATCCGCCGATGCCACCGCCAGCAGATACTCTTCCCGCGGAATATTCTCCACATACCCCCACCGCCCCGTTTTATTTTTCTCAGCCAGGAATCTTTTTATCGCCTGCCGGATGCCTGAATGCCCCGGATCGTTATTAGGACCGATAATCAACCCATCGAATCCATTGATACTCCGCAAAATCTGCGTCATAAACTCCCGTTCCTGATCAGCCCCAAATGCACAGGGATGCTGCACCAGCACCATCATGGGGTTATCGTTCCCAATACCAAGTCGATTTCGAAAATCCCGACACCTCTGAGCGTCAAATTGCTTTTTCGCCTGAAAAATTTCATCAAGCCCCAACGCGCCCATGATAAAAATCCGATCCGCCGGTTCACCGCCGCGAATCAACCGCCGTTTCGCATCCGCTGTTCCCACAAAATGCAGACTCGCCAGCGCGCTGATTGAAAAACGAATTCGATCATCCATATCGCCCGGGGCAATTTCCCCACCATGTAGATGGACCACCGGCACATTCGCCGTCAGCCCCGCCAAAGCCCCTCCCAAAGCCTCCACCCGATCGCCAAGCACGACAATAAAATCACTTTCATGGTCGATCAGCCATTGTCCAAGCCCGTCAACAACTCTTCCCAGACTCGCCGGCAGTTCCCGTCGAATATCCTCGCCGTCACGGTACATCGGAATTCGCGCATCGATGGAAAATCCGTCCTGCCGAATCAGCATCTCACTTTGTCCAAAAGCTTTAAGAAGGTGAGTCCCCGTAACCGCTACCTGCAGATCAAGTTCAGGCCTGGTCTGAATTGCACGCATCAAAGACCGCAAAAGCCCATATTCCGCCCGCGTCCCGGTCAATACACAAACATGTCGTTTTTTCCGCTTACTCATTGCTGCAATCTCTTATTTTTAAACCAAAGGAGAAATTTCGGCTCTTTGACGCAACGCTTCCACTGCCTCAGGTTTGAACTCCCCCGGACCACGAGCCGTGATAGTCGCTCCTGCCGTTGCCAGCGCATCAATGAAACACCCTGCCGAATCCTTCCCCAGCGTTACTCCCGCTATGTATCCGGCAAGCATGGCGTCTCCCGCGCCAACGGTATTTTTCACCTCAGACGCCTCGATCGTCAGTTTGCCCCGAAGATCGACCGACTCGGTGAACAGATACGCCCCCTCCTGTCCCGCCGAAACCAGAACCACAGAAACTTTTTCTCTAAGCGCCCGGCCTGCGGCAATAATCTCATCGGATGTAAACACCTTCTGCCCCGTAAGTTCCGACAATTCTTCTATGTTGGGTTTGATCATCCATAACCCCAGAGGCTCACAGGCCTTCAAGACCTTGCCCGAACAGTCGACCGCCACCCTGGCCTTATTCATCTGGCAGATTTGCACCAGTTCGATAAAATCTTCTATACTAAGCCCAGGCGGTAATGACCCGCTAAAAGCCACCAGTGTATCGGGCCTCGCCAGCAAAGAAAGTTTTTTTCGCATCCGATTGAGGTCCGCCGGGGATACTTCAAAGCCGACATCGCGAATGTGCGTTTCAATCCGATTCACCGGATCGATGATGGTGATGTTTTCGCGGGTCTTCTTCACGTTGGCAAATAATTGACAGGAAACCCAATCATTATTAATATAATGTTCGAAATAATCCTGCTGAGCCTTGCCGATAAAACCGATAAGCATCGTAGGAATTTTGAGTTTCCCAAGCGTTCGGGCGACGTTGACCGCTTTGCCCGCCGGTCGCCGAAACAGACGCCGACCTCGCTGATGGGCGCCGATTGTAAAATTAGGAACTTCTAACCCTTTGTCTATACTGGGATTAAGAGAAACAGTAACAATATTTGGTGAATAAATCGACATAAGTGAACGTATTATAATCGCCCCCGGGAGAATTCCAAAGATTTTTTGTCGAGTTTCAGAGACGAACTTCATGACACGACCGATACAAACAAATCCATGCCACAAGCCGGTCATCGGATTGACAGGGCAAATCGCAGCAGGCAAAACCCTGGTTTCAGGTTTCCTGGCCGATCTCGGCTGCGCGGTGATCCATGCGGACCGGCTCGCCCATGAGGTCCTGGAGGCTCCCGAAACTCATCATTTTCTAAAAAATCACTTCGGAGAGAGTATTTTTACTTCAAAAAAAACGGTTGATCGGCAAAAATTGGCGAAAATAGTCTTTGACGATGCCGAAAAAAAACATCTCCTTGAATCCTATATCCATCCCCGCGTTATCGAACAACAGGATCGGCTTATTGCTCAATATTGCCTGGATCCTGCCTTTAAAGCGATCGTCATTGAAGTCCCATTATTATTGGAATCAGGCTTGAAAGATCGGTGTGACTACATTATATTAGTGGAAGCTGACCTCACGATTCGACAAGTACGGGTCGCCCGGAACCGGGGTTGGGATGAAAAAGAACTTTCCCGGCGTGAAAAATTCTTGTATTCAATTTACTTGAAACGCTCGGTTGCCGATGCTATTATATATAACAACTCCACGTTTGACGCTTGTCGGCAACAAGTGGAAACAATCTTTTCCCGACTGATCTCCTCTGTGCCCTGTTAGCCCGGATGACACAGGCGAGGGTTAATCCGTAAAACGATTAAGGCGGGATGGTGTCCCAATTTGGAATTTCATCGGCACAATTGATGTTATGTCTGGTATTAGCGAAAAGATGAAATTGGCCAAGGGCCTGCAATCGGTTTTCTCAATATAACGCCCGAATCTGAGAACCGAATGATATTCCCAGGTTGAATGTAAAAAAGAAACTGTTTTATTATTTATATTTTGTACTTTTTTAAAAGAAATTTTGAATCAGGGAGGTTTTTAACCCATGGCTAAAGTAGGCCGTAAGAAAAAAGTCGCCTCAAAAGCGACACAACCCGAACTTCCGGAAATAACAGAAGCGATAGCCGCTCAACAGGAAAATTCAACGGCCCCAGAGGCTGATCCGGTCGATACTTCAACACAAGCCCAGCAAAATACTGCTTCAGGCGCCGAGGCTGAGGTTCCCTCT
>JAAZAW010000241.1 GCA_012514125.1 Phycisphaerae bacterium
AGCCGGAAATTTGCATTTTTAAAATCATGTGACATCTTTAAGGGTGTAAGGAGCGACACAAAAATCGCTCAAAGTTAAAAACTCAATAGCCGATCAAATCACGGAAGCACGGGCAACCCCCAAACTTCCAACTTCTAACTCCCAACTTCCAACTCTTTACAATTGGACTCTACTATGTCAACATCGGCTCTGAAACTAAAAACCTTCCAACGTAACCGGAACGAATCCTTCGATGCTTCCTCCGGGCCTGAAACCTCCCTCCACACGCAGCATGGTCAGCTTGATTCGTCCCCACCTGCCTCACCAGCGTCAACGAGTCAGTTCGACTGTCGGTCCATCCAACCAGGCTCGATCAACGATGATTCCGATTTGCCGGCTATCATTCGAAAAATCCGAAATCATCAACACGTCGACCTGACCATGCTGCGGCTCTCCTTCCGAAAACTCATCACCCCCGATCGATCCCTGAACCACCCTCTCGAAAGCGAACTTCGCGACCTCTCCTGCTCCGAATTCAGCAACCTCGTCTCCGCCGTCTCCCGACTCCACGACTCCGAACGTGAAACCCTCGGCATCAAACCGCCCGTCCCCATTGAGGATAAAGATAAAAATGAAATCGACAAACTTAAAGCTCTCGCTCTCACCGAACTCATCGACTTCTGCCGCCAGGAAGGAATTATGCCTCCGGATACATCGCAAATATAAACTCAAAAAATCCCTCTTCCTCGAAATCGCCCGACGCGACCCCTGGACCTTCCTCACCCAATTCTGCTACACCCTCGACTCCCACGACAGGCTCGCCCCCGTCAAGCTCTTTCCCAACCGAATATACCTCCGGGAACTCACCCGCCTCTGGCTCACACACCCCCTCATCGTCATCGCAAAGTCCCGACAAATGATGGCCACCTGGCTCTTCGTCTGCCTCTACCTCTGGCAAGCCCTCAACACACCAGGACGCCTCATCTTCCTCCAATCCAAACGAGAAGAAGACGCCATCGGAAACGCCAATGCCGCCACAGGCCTCCTGGGCCGAACCCGCTTCGTCCTCGACCGCCTCCCCGACGAATTAAAACCTACCTTCAAAGCCACCGTCAACAAAATCGAGTTCCCCAACAACTCCACCATCTGGGCCATCCCTCAAGGACCCGACATCCTCCGCCAGCACACCGCCTCTGCCATCCTCTCCGACGAAATGGCCTTCCAATATCAAGCCGAGGACGCCTACACCGCCGCCTTTCCCACCATCGAAAACGGAGGCCAGTTCACCGCCCTCTCCACCGCCAACCCAGGCTTCTTCCAAAAACTCTACGAAGACAAATTATGATTAATAAAAGATACTCATGTTTTTTCTGTTGAGTTCAACTTACGAATATGCTAGAATTATCTGGAAAGTTTGATTTAAGGCTTTTGAAGTTTCAAACGATATTATATTAAATGTAGAAGTTATTCTGTTTCACGATTGGTTAAAAAATGATTGCGGAAGAAAAAGACATAAATCTTTACGACGATTTGAACCAGGAAGATGAGATGAAAACATCTTATGGGAGCGTACAAAAATTTTATGCCCCCACACTCTTGGCTGCGATTATGGGACGTCCCTGTCCACATCAAAAATTGAGCAATGACATCGAGCTGCTCAAAAAAACATCCACATTGCTTAATGAAACTATACGGGAAAATATTTTGACCCAAGAAGAAGCAAATGCCATTATCAAGTTTATGACCGAAAAGTTTGTTGAACGACGTTTCGATCATATTTTGAGTAATATTTTGGATACAGAAACTCAAGATGAATACAACTTTAGAGCAGTGGGGGGACTTTGCACATGGAAGAAGAAGTAACAAAACCCAATACCAACCTTTCACATCAAAATTTAGACTCTCCTCAAAACTCCACTCCTGATGATGTTCAAAATGCGTTTCAAAAGGTGGTCGAGAAAAAGCCTGAAAAAGCATTGGAGATGATGCAGGTTATGATGGCAGGTATGACATCTTCAGAAAACCCTCTTCACAATAAGATTAATGAAGAACATGTAACGAAAATCATTGATCTCACGTCAAAACACGACGAAAGACAATATGATCTTTGTAAGAGAAATCAAGACAATGAAAGATTAAACCAATGGCAATTACTAATTGTATTTGGTTTGGTTTTTGTTCTGATTGCTATCATTCTGTTCTTATATAGAGACCAACCTGCCGTCTTGGTTCCGATTCTAACCGGAGTTGGAGGATTAGTTTCCGGCTTTATTGGTGGATTCGGTTACGGAAAAAGTCGAAAATAAGACTGACACTTCATCTAATCCTTACTGCCATTCCCGCGAAGACCCGAATCCATCTTGTCTTAAAGAGACGCGACCGTAAGGGAGCGTGTTCTTCTCAACCGCCAGAAACGGCTCCAGCCGTTTGACAATCCTCTTTTTTCAACGTTGAGCGTTCGATGTTGAATGTTCGACGTTCGCCTTTTCCTTCGAGGAACTCCTTATGCCTCTCGAATTAAAAAAATGCACCTCAGGCTTCCTCGCCGTCCGCCTCCACTACTCCATCGACCCCGACCTCTGGCCGCCTGACCGAATCGCCGCCATCCGAGCCGCCATCCCAGGCTGGCGATGGAACAAAGAATACGAAATCGACTTCTCCGCTCGCAGCGGAAGAAAGGTCTACGATGCCTTCGACCCTCTCGTCCACATCCTCCCCACCGCCCCGTTCGACCTTTCCGAAGCCCTCCGATACAAAGCCATCGATCATGGCCGACGAAACCCAACCGCCTGCCTCTGGTTCGCCGAACACAAACCCTCCAACACCGTCTACTTCTACCGGGAATACTACCGCCCCGACGCCACCATCGCAGAACATTGCCGTAACATCCTCGCTAAGGAGACCCCAAATGAAACCCGCTTCACGCTCATCGACCCATCCACACACCGCCGTCTCGACAACGCAAACACCACCATCGCCGACGAATACGCCCGTCATGGCCTGCACACCATCCCCGCCGACAACAACCTCGCCGCCGGCATCGAAACCGTCACCGCCGCCCTCGTCGCATCGCTCGCCCGATGGTCCTTCGAACACACTCAGCCACACACCTGGTTCAAAGACCGTCTCTTCGCCACCGACACCCTCACCGATCTCGCCAAAACCCAAGCCGTCTATTTCCATCCCTCCATGACCAACACCATTCGCGAACTCACCAATCTCTCCTGGGACTCAACCGCCGACGACGCCCCCGACAAATCCCTCTGCGAGCAAATCACCCAGGTAGACGACCACGCCGCCGACGCTGTCCGTTACGCCCTCCGGCGCCCCTACGCCCGCACCGCTCTAATCCGCACCAACCTCAAAAAAATCTAACGTAGGGTACGTCTCGACGCACCATCTTCTCTCCAATCGTTTGACATTCTTTCTTTTCCTGACTTCCTCGACTCTTCCAGACTCATAGACTTCTTCGACTTCCACAAAGGACCACCATGTCGCTAAAAATCAAACTAAAATCCCTCTTCGCCAAACCCTCTTCAACGCTCCTCACCGAATTCGACACCATCGCCCGGCGCAGCGACTTCTTCCAATCCATCATCCACAACATCCTCGAGAACCCCGACGACGTCCTCGCCCGATACGCACCCTCCGAGGGCATCGACCTCTACCGAAAAATGGAATCCTCCGACCCCGTCATCGCCTCCGCCCTCACCACACGCCGGGCCGCCCTCGTCAATCGATCCTGGTCCATCCAACCCAACCACGCCGACCCCCAAATCGTCGATTTCGTCCAACAGCTCTTTGACAATCTCACCAACCTGCCCCAAATCATCGACGACGCCCTGGGCGCTCTGGTCACAGGCTTCGTCCCCCTCGAACTCTTCTGGACCGTCAAAAACGACCGCTGGCTCGTCGAAAAAATCGTCGCCCGAGACCCCGCCCGCTATTGCTTCGATGCCGAAAACCGCCTGCGGCTGCTCTCCCGCCAAAACCCCTTCGACGGCGAACCCGTCCCACCCCTCAAATTCATCGTCCATCGCCATCGCGGCTCCGACGACAACCCCTATGGCCGAAGCATCCTCAAATCCCTCTATTGGCCGACCACCTTCTCCCGCGCAGGCTGGAAATGGTGGGCCACCGCCATCGAAAAATACGGCATGCCCATCATCACCGCCGCCTTCCCAAACTCCGCCTCCGCCGACGACCAATCCCGTTTCGAACAATTCGTCCAATCCCTCCAGGCCCACTCCTGGTCCGTCGTCCCCGAAGGTTTCACCATCGACCTCCACGAAACCAAACACGCCACCGGCGACGACTACCTCCCATTCCTCCAATACGCCGATACCAAAAAATTCCAGGTCATCCTGGGCCAGAATCTCACCGCCGAAACCGCCAAAACAGGCTCACGCGCCCAAGCCCAGGTCCACAACGAAGTCCGACACGACATCACCCTCGCCGACTCTGCCAACCTCGCCGCCACCTTCAACGATCAGCTTATCAAAAACGCCGTCTCCTTAAACTTCTCTTACCGGGGTCCGCTCCCAAAATTCAAAATCAACACCGCCCCTGCCGCCGACCTCGAAACGCTCGCAAAAACCTATGACATCCTCGCCAAGCACCTCCCCATCTCCGAACGTTTCCTCCGCGACACTTTCCAAATTACAGAATGAAAAGTTGAGAAAGTTGAAGAAGTTAGTTAGAAGTTGGGGAAGTTAAAAAAAGTTGTGGAAGTTGGTTGGTGGTAGGTTTACTATGTCGTTATGAAAATTACCTGCTTTGAAGATATTATTGCATGGCAGAAATCCCGCTCATTAGTGAGCAAAATTTATGCAGTTTCTGAGAAGGGTATGTTTGGAAAAGACTGGGGGTTGCGTGATCAGATTCGTCGATCTGTTTTGTCAATTCCTGCAAATATTGCAGAAGGATTTGCCCGCAGCGGGAATCGTGAGTTTGCTCGTTTTCTTTCCATTTCCAACGGTTCGCTTTCTGAAACAAAAAGTCATCTTTATATTGCCTTGGATTTGAAATATATCAGTCAACCGCAATTCAATTCATTTGTCGATGATCTCAATGAAATTCAAAGAATGATCAAAGCCTTCGAAGATTATTTGAAAACCCGCTTTTAACTTCCCCAACTTCTAACCAACCAACTTCTTTCAACTTTTTCCAACTTCCCCAACTTCTAACCAACCAACTTCTTTCAACTTTTTCCAACTTCCCCAACTTCTAACTAACCAACTTCTTTCAACTTTTTCCAACTTCCCCAACTTCTAACCAACCAACTTCTTTCAACTTTTTTTCAACTTTTTCCAACTTCCCCCAAGGACCTCCCCATGTCAACCAACCTCAATTTAACGGATACCGTCGAACTCCTCGCCCTTCCCATCTTCCAAGCCGGCTCCTATCCCCAGGGCGACTTCGACGTCGATGCCTTGCAGGCGTTGGCCGACGCGTACGATCCTTCCTTCCATGAGGCTCCGAATTACCTGGCTCATGAGGACAACGCCGGTCAACGGCCTGCGGGCCATCTCGCCTTCGGCTGGGTCAAACGACTCTACCTCAAAGGCCAAACCCTCTTCGCCGACCTCACCCAGGTCCCCAAAATCTTCGCCGACCTGGTCCGCGCCGGAAGAATCAAAAAACGAAGCGTCGAACTCTACACCAACCTCCAGGGCAAAGGCCTCTACCTTCGCGCCCTCGCCTGGCCGATGATCCCCCAACTCAAAGGCCTCGCCGATCTGCACCCCTCCCAAATCTTCAACGAAACCGACGACGCGTTTCTTACCCTCACCTCCGAATCGGTAACCTCTTTTCAAAAAAAGGAAACTCAAATGACCGACCCCAATTTCATCACACAAGATCAGCTCAAAATCTTCCTCGACAAATTCAAAACCGACCTGCTCAAACACCTCAACACCCTCCAAGCCGTCACCCAAGCCAAAAACTTCTGCGAGCAAATGGTCCTCGCCGGAAAAATGACTCCTGCCGAGCGATCCACCGAAGAACCCCTCCTGATCGCCCAGCTCCAGCGGGAGCAATCGCTCTCCTTTGCCGAAAACGAAATCCCGCTTTCATCGCGCCGCATGGACTACTACCGCAACCGCACCAGCCTGCTGCCGCCAACTTCTCCCCCCACCCCCTCCGACCCGCCAAGCCATCAAAAACTCATCCAATACTTCCACGAAAACCAAGCCTTCTTCAATCGAATGAACGTCACCCTCGACGACCTCATCGCCGCCGACCGCCCCCCACAAATCAACCCCCTAACCCACCCCTAACCCCTCCACCTCTTCTCTCTTCTCTCTTCTCTCATTCCCAACTTCACCCCTTCGCCCTTTCACACCCTCTGCCCTCCCACTTTCTAACCTTCGCACCTTCACACCTTCGCCCTTTCACACTTTCTTACTCTCACACTTTCTCACTTTCATACATTCACACACCCCCTTTTTCCTCTCCTTAGCACCTCTAACGTTTTGACAGTTCGTTCTTTCCTTCCCACCTTCCCACTTTTTTCTCCTTATCTTTCTTAGCGTCTTGACAACTTACTCTCTTTATCTCTTCTTTGGCGTCTTGGCGGTTCAATCTCTTTCTCTTCCAATTCCTCTCCTTTGTCATTCCCGCGCAGGCGGGAATCCAGAAACGGCTCAAGCCGTTAGACAATCCTCTTCCCAACTTCCCAACT
>JAAZAW010000028.1 GCA_012514125.1 Phycisphaerae bacterium
AAGAAGAAGAATAAAAAGAAAAAGGCAGACGATAGCGATCAAAATCCGCCGCAGGAACCGGAGTTTTGATTTCATTCCTTTCCAATGATCTTCTGTTGAAGGAATCGTTATTGAAAAGAGATGCAGCCTGGTCCCTGAGCCTGCGGTCCCTGAGTTTGTCGAAGAGCCGGAGGGGCACAAGGGCCGCAAGGGGATGAAAACGATTCGAAAAGGTCGTGTGTGCGATTTTACTTGACGATTATGGGGGGCGGCGTTTATAGCTTAATTGCCTATGGATATCACTGTATTAAATGAACATCAAATTTTGCTGTTGTTGACGGAACTTTTTCTCCTGTTGCTTTTTGCCAGGGGTTTAGGCGAGGTTTTTCGTCGGCTGGGCCAGCCTGCGGTGGTGGGAGAGATTCTGGCGGGGGTTTTGCTCGGGCCTACGGTTTTCGGATCGATTGCGCCGGTGATTCAGGGGAAACTTTTTCCGGTTTCCGACGTGATTCAGATGCACATGCTTGAGACGTTGTCGTGGCTTGGAGCCTTGTTCCTGCTGATGGTGGCGGGAATGGAAGTGGAATTGTCGGTGGTCCGCAAGCAAGGCCGATCGGCGATTTTGATTTCCCTGACGCGAATTGCGGTGGCGTTTGGGTTGGGATTTGTCGTGGGGCTATTTTTGCATCAGGCGTATTCACCGGAGTCGTCGCGATGGGCGTTTTCGGCATTTTTTGGAATTGCGTGTACGGTGTGCGCGGTGCCGGTTCTGGCAAAGATTTTACACGAGCTTGATATGCTCAAGAGCGATATTGGGCTTTTATCGCTCTCGTCGAGTACGCTGACGGATTTTGTCTGTTGGGTGATGTTTACGGTGGTGGCGGGTGTGGCGGCGGGAAAAGGGGTGGAACTGCACGGGCCTGTTGTGACGATTGTGTCGATTTCGGTGATCATGGTTTTGGTGTTTACGCTGGGAAAAAGGGGCGTGAACTGGGTGACGAAACATGTTCAGGACGAATCGGGCTGGCAGAGCGGGACGGTGATGGTTTTTGCGTTCCTGCTGGCGTTGGGATTGGCGATCGTGTTTCAACTGGTCGGTGTTCACGCGGTGTTCGGATTTTTCCTGGCGGGGATTTTGATCGGAGAAAGTCCGCACGTGACGTTGCGGACTCGTGAGGCGATCAGCGAATTTGTCATGTCGTTGTTCAGCCCGCTATTTTTCGCGTCGATTGGAATGAAGGTAAATTTCCTGGCGCATTTCGACTGGCTGTTGGTGGTATTGGTGCTGGTTGTGGTGGTGGTTGGGAAGATGGCCGGAGTGTCGTTGGGGGCGAAACTTGGCGGGATGAGTTTTCGCGATTCGTTGCCGGTGGCGTCGGGGATGCTGGCGGGCGGCGCGATGGAAATTATTATTTCGCTGATCGGATTGCAGATGGGATTGATCGGTCAGGATTTGTTCGTGGCGCTGGTGGTGGCGGCGGTGGTGACGAGCGTGGTAGCGGGGCCTATGCTGGTGTGGTCGCTTAAGCTCAATGAGCTGGTGAATTTAGGATCGTTTTTGTTCGGGGAGGCGGTGGTGGCGGATTTGCCGGCGTGGAATATGCGGGAGGCGGTTTCGGAACTGGTGCTGCGGTTGAGCGGTCGATTGGGGAAATATCGTCCTGAGGAAGTGGCGATGGCGGTTCTGGCGAGAGAGGCGATCGGCAGTACGGCGTTGGGGAATCAACTGGCCGTGCCGCATGCGAGGCTCGAACATTTGGATAAGCCCTTGCTGGCGGTGGGAAGGATCAAGTCCGGGATTCCTATGGACAGTCCGGACGGACGCAATGTCCATTTGATCGTGATGATTTTGACGCCGAAGTCGGAATTGGGGCTTCAGGTGCAGATTCTGGCGGGAATTGTCGGGGCGCTGAGCGAGCCTGAGGTTCGGGAAAAACTGTTGAATTGCCCGGATGAAATGATGAATGATTTATTGATGCAAATGTTACGCGGACAGAAAATCTCCAAATCTCAAACAGGAGTCGGATTATTATGATCGTAACCATTGACGGACCTGCGGGCACCGGAAAATCGACGATAGCGAAGCACTTGTCGGAGAAACTCGGCTGGATGTTTTTGGATACGGGGGCGATGTATCGGGTGGTGGCGTGGCTGGTGCAGCGGGAGGATATCAGTGTCGAAGAAACGACCCGGATAGCCCAGATCGCCCAATCGGCCACGATTCGTTTTGTCCGTCGGGATCATTCACTGGAAATTTATGTGAATGACGAGGAAGTCACGGGTTTGGTGCGGACGGAGGCGGTATCGGAGTTTGCAAGCAGAATATCGGCGATCCCGGAGGTTCGGACGGCTTTGGTGCAAAAGCAGCGGGACCTGGCGAAATTTTATGGTAATATTGTGACCGAAGGCAGGGACCAGGGATCGGTGGTTTTTCCGGATGCGGAATTGAAGGTGTATCTGGACGCGGATGTGACGGAGCGGGCCAGACGGCGATACGAGCAGTTGCGGGAGCAGGGTCAGCCGGCGGATTTTGAAAAGATTCTTGAAAGGTTGAAGGATCGTGATCATCGAGACAGGACGCGAGTGGTTTCACCGCTGGTGATTCCGGAGCAGGCGGTGGTGTTGGATACGACCCACATGACACCGGCGGAGGTCCTCAAGCGGTTGGTTCAATTGGTAAAGGAACGAGAACAACAATGAGAGTGAAATTTTGGTATCGGTTGTGGCGGCGTTTGTGCCGTATTTATTTCGGCATGTTTCATTTTGGAAGGGTTTATAACCGGCATTATGTTCCCCAGGACGGGCCGTTGCTGTTGGTGAGCAATCATCAGAGCTTTTATGATCCGATGCTGGTGGGATATGGTCTGTCGCGGGAAGTGGATTACATGGCGCGCGATACGCTGTTCAGAAATCCTCATTTTGCTCGATTTATCCGGTCCTTTAACGCATTTCCGGTCAAACGGGGCGAGTCGGACCTTGCGGCGATGCGAGAGACGCTGAGGCGACTTAAGGAGGGTCGGGCGGTATTGCTTTTTCCGGAAGGGACTCGAACGCTCGACGGACGGATCAGTGAATTCAAGACGGGCGTGGCGCTTCTGGCGAAAAAGGCCAATTGTCCGATTGTGCCGGTGGTGGTCGAAGGAGCGTTTGACGCCTGGCCGAGGTCGTCCAAACGTCCGAAGATATTTAAACGGACACTGGTGACGTTTGGACAGCCTTTCATGCCGGAAGACGTCAAACGTTGTCCGCCGGAGGAGTTTGTAAAGATTGTTCACACGAGAATGCTTGAAATGCAGGAAGAACTTCGACGCAAACGCGGACTGGAACCGTATAATTATGCAACACCGGTTTTGAAGGAAGGAGCGGCGGAGTGAAGATTTTGTTGGCGAAAAAGCGTGGGTTTTGTCCGGGCGTTCAGCATGCCATCGATATGGCCAAATCGGCGCTGGAGACCTATGGGATCGTGTATAGTCTTGGAGAGATCATCCACAACCAGCAGGTGGTGTCGGAATTGACGAACCAGGGGTTGAAGATCGTCGAGTCGGTGGATCAGGTCCCGGAGGGGGCGACGGTGCTGATTCGTTCGCACGGGGTCGGGCCGGCGGTGTTTCAACAGGCGCGGGAGCGAAATCTGACGGTGGTCGATGCGACGTGCGTGCTGGTGAAACGCGCTCAGAAGATCGTTCAGCAATTGGACGAGTCGGGTTACCAGGTGATGGTGATCGGGGATCCGAATCATCCGGAGGTGAGAGGGATTGTGGGCTATGCGCAGCATGTGATGGTGGTGAATAATGAGAGCGACCTGACGAATATCCCCAAATTTTCGAAGATCGGCATCGCGGCGCAGACGACGCTGAGCCGGGCACATCTTGCGGGCATGGTGGCAAAGATTATTGAAAATGGATTTAATGAAATTCGTCTTGTCAGTACGCTGTGTGAACAGGCGGTGGGCAGGCAGCTTTCGGCGGTGGAACTGGCGAAACAAGTGGATGTGATGTTTGTGCTGGGCGGGATGCACTCGGCAAATACCCGAGAGCTGGCGCAATTGTCGAGCAGTTGCGGGACACGAACGTATCATCTGGAGAATTTCACCGGCTTTGAGCCGGGAATGATTCGGGGGGCGGCAACCATCGGCATCACAGCGGGGGCATCGACACCGGAGAATATTGTGCAGGAATTTGTCAGCGGATTGGAAAAGTATGAGAAGATGGGACGTGGGGGAAGTGAAGAGTAGAAGTTGGAAGTTGGAAGATTGGATGGTCGGTTTTGCGTTCGACGGTTGAATAATATGGAAAGTTGAGTTATGAGTCCGATACCCCCGAATATTGTGATGACGTCTCGGAAGAATCTTGATGCGCTGCGAACGGTGAATCGCGATCTGGCCAAGCGGCTTGATGGGTTCGATTGGCCCGACGGGGTGAAATTTGTTCCGGCGCTGGACGGCACATTGAGCGCGTTTGGCGAAGGGTTGAGCAAGTCGGGGTGGTTTGCGTATTCCGGCTCGCCCCGGATTCGTGAGCAGATCGTGTGCGAACAGTTTAATGCGGGCGAATCAAACGTGATTCTACCGGGGTGCGGCCAGGGATACGGGCTGACAATGCTGCTGTCGAAATTTGATCACAGACAGAGTATTTTTGTCTGGGAGCCGAAACTGATTCACGTGGCGATTGTGCTGGGACTTTGGGATTTGTCGAAGGCGATTTCGGATCGTCGACTCATTTTTCTGACACAGGCGGAACTGGAGAAAAGCCTGGTGGATTTTATTTCGGGGCATCAGGAATTTTCGGTGCCGACGAAGATGTTGGTGTGGCCCTGGCTTGAAGATGGTGAGTGTGGTCAATTGTCGTTGGCCGTTGAACGAGCGCTAGCGGTCCTGAACCCGGTGGTGAATCGGACTGTTGAAGTCCTTCAGGCTGAGCTTGATGAAACGCTTGAAAAACAGGCCGCGGGAAACGAACGACTCGTTCAGGTCTTTGGTTTGCTCGTGAATCGGGTGAGTGATCGGCTGGCGAGAGATTTGGCTTGGGGAGTGAAAAAGACCGGATATCGGTCGGACATTTTTCTGATCGATCAGCCGGGACATAACGGTATGGTGGGGATGTTGAGGAAGATGATTCAGGTTCGACCCGATACGATTATTTCAATTGGAGCGAATAAAAAGAACTGGAAGATTGCCATTCCTTCCCATATCCGATTTGTGAGTTTTTTGTCCGTTCCGGGGGTCTTGCTGGGGCAGAAAGTTCTGGATGAGTTGCCGGAACCCGAAATCAATGAACGGTTTGTCGTGGGCGATTACGTCGAATGCGAAGTGTTGCGCAAACGATTTGGAAAGGACAACGTTTTTGCGATCGAGTCGGCGATGAATCCGGAAGTGTTTCATCCGCTGGCGGAATCGCACGAGTATGACGTGATTATTTCGGCGAATCGGACCGACACTGATCCTGCGGCGTGGGGCATCAGCCAGGAATCACACCGGAAACTTTGGAAGCAAATCGCGAAGATCATTGAGGATGAACCTCTGAGGTATTTTGTATGCGATGCCGGAAGAATTATCGATCAGGCATCGCAGATTTGCGGGGTGAGGCTCAGCGATCCGCAATTGATCGAGTCGCTGGAACATCTGGTGAAAACGGTATTGATTCCCTCGTGTTCGGCTACGGCGATTGCCCTCCAGATGATTAAAGCCGGTTTTAAAATTCGCGTGGTGGGATCGGGATGGGAAAAAGTCGAAGCACTTTCATCGTCGGTCCAGACCATGCCGGAGGATACGGACGAATTAAATGAACTGCTGCATCGCGGCGATCTTGTATTATCGCTCGATAGTGTGACGAATCGGCGGCAAATTGTTTTTGACAGCTTGTGCGCTGGCCGGGTGGTGATGGTTCGTCGATTACCGGAAGACCGACTGGCTGATCTTCCAGAGATCGATAAGTATGTGGTTTATCTGGAGGCGGATGACGAATTGACGAAGCAGACGCGGGCGGCGATGAAAAAATTGCCGATATTACGGGAACAGATGAGACAGGGACGGGCAGAACTTGTGGAAAAATATTCTTTTGAACGACAGATTCGCGATATTTTGAAATAAAGATGATATAATAATCAATGATCGGCATTGAATGGTCGGCGTTCAGTTCGGAAGAAAGATGAAGAAAAACAAAAAAAATATTGTTTTGGATAAGGAATCGAAGTCGCGATCCGATCGTCCTGCGGGCGATATCGAGCACTCACGATTGCAGTGGGTGGATATTCCTTTTGACGCGGAGCATCCAATTGCGTTCGGAATTAATGTTTATCCGAATCGAACACAGTGTCATTTTGATATCCATCTGGGTCTTGAAATCGGAATTTGCCTTTCCGGCGCAGGCAGGCGGTGGTTCGGTTCGCATTCGTTTGAGATTGAGCCGGGGAAGGTGTGGTTTGCGGGGTTGTGGGAGCCTCACGGTTTTGAAGTGATCAAACCGCAAGCGCGTCACATGGTGATCCAGATTGTGCCCGAATACATCGATACGCCCGAACCGTTTACCTCGTTTGACTGGACACGGATTTTCAAGGTATCGCCCGACCGTCGTCCCACGAGCAAGAGCAAAACGGACAGGGACTTTAGCCTGTCGTTTGCAAAAAAGATGCTCGCGATCGTACAGCAGACGGACGATCCGAACTGGTTGATTCGGGCAAGACTTCTTTTGCAGGAATTCATCCTTTATTTTTCCGAAAAGATCGTCGATTCGGAGAAATCGAATTATCGCGTCGAGCCTTTCCATCAGCGTCAGAAACTTTTACCGGCACTGATTTTGCTCGAACAACGGCGATGTCAAAATGTTTCGATCATTGAAGCAGCCCGGGCGGCGCACATGGGACGATCGTCATTTTCACAGATGTTCCGGTCGGCGGTGGGAGTATCCTTTGGCAAATACTGTCAACGACGACGTTTGGCGGGTGCGATCTGCGATTTACGTTCGACGGACCTTAAACTCGCTGCCATTGCTCAGCGGTGGGGATTTTGCGATGCGGCGCATTTTGTGCGATTGTTTAAATTAACGATGCACATGACGCCAAGCGAATATCGCCAGTACTGGATGGATTCGACCAGCGGCAGAAAGAAAATCTTAAAGGCCCTGCCGGTGCCTTCGCTGGACTTGCCGATGTTTCAGGAAAATATTATTAATACATAAGGGTCGGTCCCGGCGTGGAGCGATCCATTTGATCAACGAGAAAAGGATTTGATTGTATGGCTGGTATTATTATTGTCGGTGTTATTGCTTTGGCGTGTGTCAGTCTTGGATATTTTATGTACCGATCCATGAAGGCATCGGGCGGCTGCGGGTGTTGTTCGGGGACCAAGGAACATCGGCACTCTGATCATTCGGATTGCTGCTGCGAAAATCATAAATAAAACCGAACTCTGCCCGAAAATAGATCCGTCCAATCGATATAAACGATCTGCCCTTTGATCAATTCGGCTTCAACATCATAACACAATACAGCCTTTCGTCAGTAAGAGAACAAATGAACGAAAAACAACCTCGCCGGGGTCCGGTTTGACCGGACGAGGGCGGGAAGCGTGACTTTGCCTTCCAACTTTTTTCGCCCCTTATTTGCAAAAGGCGGTACTCTGATCTAAAACTCCTATAAACTTGGGCTTACACCCGTCTGCGTATCTGGCGTTGATGCCTGAAGCGGTTCGGATTGAGTTTCATTGACCGCCTGATGAGTTTCGCTATAAGCAATTAATTTTTCTTTCATCAGCCGCCCTACTTTAAATTTGACGGATCGTTTGGGCGGTACTTTCACCCGTTCAAGCGTCTTGGGGTTCTGCGCAAGACGAGCCGCGCGAAGTTTACTTTCAAAAACTCCAAATTCGCGAAACTCCAGACGATTACCCTTGGCCAGCTCTTCGATGATCATATCCAGAAATCGCTGAACCACGCGTTTGACCTGAACCCGCTTGATCTGTGACCGAGGACGATTGCGATTCAAATCATCGGCGATTCGATCGACGAGTTCTTTTTTGGTAACCGTAATATTCTTCTTGTCAGTACGACTCATTCCATCACCCCTAAAGTTTTTAAAATTAATATATCAAAAAGATCAATAAAATAACAACGCCGGATTTCAACGTCAACAACTAAAACAAGACATGATCAATTTTCTTTTCCAAAAAGCCCTAGAAAGGCATTGCGATATGTTCTCTAAAAGCATCGCAATTAAGAATATAGCCCAAGGGGAAATTGCATTCAAGTAAAATCTTGTAAATTTTGAAATACCAGCTTGTTGCAGGCCATTTTTATGAAAAATACCGCCCGGACGATTCACAAGGATACCTCATCGCGGCTAATACGCTTTTGATTTAAACGTGTCGTCGATTCGGACCCTGAGCCTGTCAAAGGGTCTTGCGTTTGCTTACGTCATATCGCTTCGGCAGGCGCATGGACCGGATTGGAGCTTATCAAAACTTACGGAAAGTTGGTTTGAAGTGTCTCGGGCGTATTAGGGAGCCAGAAAACAGTCACTCGGATCGACGGGGGTTTCTTTTCCGCTATAATTACGGATCTGGCCCGCCTGCCAGATGTTGTCGTTTTGCGGGCCGAAAACCGGTGTCGTCTGCCAGACCACGCGGCCATCGAGCACCAGTACATTTTGCCCTTTCAGACGGGCATGATTGGCTGAGAGTATGTTATCGGAGGGCAGATTGGGATTGAGTCGATTTTTCTTCAGTAACGGCGTGCGATCCGCCATAATCGGCATCGTGGGCGCATGCTGCCAGCGAAGCTGGAGTTGTTGATCACGGAATTTTCGATCCGCATGAAGATTCTGAAAACTGTATGAGACAACAGAGCCGTGGGGAAAATCATTGTATGCGGAAGAATCATCAATACGGATATGTTTTGAACTGTCTTCCGGGCAGGCGAAAAATTCGGGTTTGACATAATTGCGTTTAACGAGAATGAACAGGTTTTCGCGTCGGGGTGTTTGATTTTCCGGATCGTACCAGACGGAATTCAATGCCGCCGAAGCCTGGGGGAGCTGATTGTAATAGTTGTTGGCATAAGTCGATATGGCCGAACCTAGGACGCCCAGGTTCCCCGCGCACAGGGCCTTTCTTGCCTGTTTGCGAGAATGATCGGTTGACAAAGTGACGGCGGAACAAATCAATAAAATTGCAGCGGCAGTGCCGATAAAATCAGCCCACCTTGAAAAAACTGTTCGTGATTTCGCAGGAACATGGGTTGTCAGGTCCTTAAGTAAGGTGTCGGCGGTAACTTTTGGGGCGCGAACCGCCAGTTTGATCTTTCGATCCAGTCCGACGGGGACATCGACTTCATATTTTTCAAGTGGAGCTAAAGTTTCTTCCACCTGATCCGACAGTTTCCTGAGTTCCTGACTGGTTTCAAGGCGAGCCTGGATCTGTTCGATTTCATGGGATGAAAGCAGGCCTAGATGATACTCCACCAGTCGACTGTACGATTCAAAATTGTCGTTTTCTTCAAAATTCATGTCGCTTCCAAATCTCTCCAAACGTCGATACCGCCTTATGCAGCCGAGACTTAACCGTTCCCAGCGGGATTCCCAGTGAATCCGCTATATCCTTGTAAGGCAACTGATTATAATAAGCAAGAATCAAAATCTCACGAAGCTGATCCTGCATTTGCATCAACGTTTCTTTCACTTTTTCACTTGTCTCCCGTTCGATCATCGCTTCGTCAGGAGACCCTGCTACCCCCGGAACAAGTTGATCGAGTGTCGTTTCCGCTTCGTCATCCGAATTTTGAAAACTGATTCTCTTGCTGTTGCGACTCGCCGAGCGAAGCATGTCTCTTGCCGTATTGGCGGCGATCTGGTAAAGCCAGGGGCGAAATCGTCTGCTCGGATCAAAGGTCGATGCCGATTTATACAATTTTACAAAAACTTCCTGAATCAAATCCTCAGCCAGATGCTCGCTGCCGGTAAATCGAACCAGAAAACGGTAAATCTGTCTATAATATCGGTCTACCAGTTCATCAAAGGCATTTTCGTCACCTTCGATAAAACGGGCGAACACGGCTTCGTCGGTTATGTTCAGTTGTTTGTCTACCATTATTACGTATAATCGTGTGTTGAGGTTCTCATGAGTATTTCATGAAATGATTGCCTGCTTTCGATCTTTTCTCAAAATTTTATTTTTCAATAACTGTTTCGATGCGGGATTAATCGTATTGAAATGGTAGTGTCGCCGGGACATAATTTCAATGAGAAGTTTAGAAATCAACGATACCGAACAGTCTTTATTACTATATTTAATTGTTTACACACTTTGACTTTATATTGTCGTCGTTTCGGACCCGGGGGACATTTGCTAACCGACGTCATTTGATTTTGATTATTCCTGGGCGGGATCGAGGGCCTGGGTACATTTGATTTTTTTCAGGTATTGCGAGTAATTGTATTTTGGGCTGCGGTGCGGGACGTGGCATCGCTGACATTGCCAGGAAGCGGTGATATTGTTGACTTTGGCTCGAATTTTTTCGATTTTGGCCCTTTCGGGCGGGAGAGATGTTTTGTGATGTTTTTTCATATCGACGCGATGACATATCTGGCAGCCGACGTCTTTAAGGTGCGGTGTGGTTATGGGGTTTTCAAATCCTCCGGGTTCGCGAAAACCACTGGTATGACAGGCCAGACAATTGGAATCGGCGTCGCGATTGTCTTTCCGGATGGTGGCAAACGCTTTGGCGTGTCCGGTGGTTTTCCAGAAATCGTAGATTTCCTGATGGCATGAGCCGCAGGTGTCGGACGATTCGTATGGAAACGCTTTAGCGGGCATTGTAGCCGTTACACGGGGGTTTGCGATACGATTGATGGCGTCCTGACGGGAAACGTATTTATAGACATCGTAGATTTCGAGAAAACGGACATCCTCTTTGATTTCGCGGGCGACGGGGATCATCTCTGCAACGGTGATCGAGAATTTTCGATCTTTCCAGGAAAGCCCCGCAACGCCAATTTTACGGTCGTTCTTCCATGAAACCAGCAAGGGAGGATATTGTTGCAGATTGCAAAATTCAGGCTGAATCCTGGAGGACGGTTGCGTGGCGGGATTACTGACCCATTGGTGGGCGCCGTTGTCGATCCAGAGGTCCACACCGTCGAGTTTTCCCGCGAGTTTTTCACGTTCATCGGTTCCCAGGTGAGACAGCAAAACGACGGCGTCATAATCTTTTTTCAACTTCGGGACCAGCCTGGCCAGTGTCTGCGCAGGCGGTTCATAAGTTAATCGCCTGCGGGTTTCTTCCGGAACAATTCCAAGCCATCGTTCGGCGATCACCGAGATAAAAGCGATTCGCAGGCCGCCGCGTTCGACAGGGATCACTTCGCGAATGGCCGTGGGAGACTTGAATTTAAGATTACTGACGACCATCGGCAATTGATATTGTTTGGCGTATTGATTCAGGGCGTCGAAACCGACCCGCAAATCGCCTTCGCCCAGCGCGACGGCATCGTAGCCCAGCATGTGGTAGGCCTGGGCGAGAAATTCAAATTGGATCACTTCGCCGATACCGAAGGCTAAATCGCCGGTATCGACGAGCAGAATATTGGAATGTACTTTCTTAAGTCGATCGATCATCGTCGACCGACGGGAGAACCCGCCTTCATACACCCCCCCACAGCCGCAGGGTTCAAACTCGCCGGCGGTCGATCCTGTAACGACAATCGCCAGATCGTATTTTTTTGATGGATCCGCCAGAGACGAACCTTCGTCCTTTTCAAAACCGGCAAGGACAAGATTCTTATTTTTGATGCAGCTTGCCGTCAGAATCGCTGACACGGCAATTGCGATGCACACGATGACAAGATTGACAGCGGTTGTTCTGTTACGGATCATTTTTCCGATCAACTTTAATCACGGTATTCGCGGGGTTGGTTGTTGTGGGAACGGCGTCCCAGGGGACACCCAACGACAATCTCGACTGCATGACCAGCAAAGCTGCGTCCAACTGGATATCGACAGGCGGATATTTTCTGGGTTTCTTACTGTCGCTTTCGGAATTCGATTCGGTGGTCGATGTCGTTGTCGTCGTTGCGGGAATTTCGGGGGCACGTTCGCCGTTAACCTGCGTAACGATTTCCGCATCCCGCTGAAGCTCGATGACATCGCGCAGCTCGGTCGGTGTCAGCTCGACTTTAAGGTTCGGGTCAACGCCCCAGTCTTTGCTCTCGGGCTTGCGATGAATGCACTTGCCGGAAGGCAGATAATAGTAGGCGGTGGTAATTTTGAGTTTGCAGGTGTCCCCAACGATCGGCAGGACATTCTGAACGCTGCCCTTTCCGAAACTTCGTTCGCCGATGAGCCAGGCGCGGTGATAATCTCTAAGAGCGCCGGATACGATCTCCGCCGCACTGGCTGAAAAGCCGTTGACCAGCACGATAATAGGCAGGTCTCGAAAACGTGTGTTTTTGGGACTGGCGCTTTTTTGCCAGGGTTCAACATTTCGGCCTCGGGTTGAAACCATCACGCCTTCATCGATAAACAGGTCCACGGTTTCAACCGCCGCTTTGAGAGTACCGCCCGGATTGAACCGCAGGTCGAGAATCAGGCCTCGTGCGCCATTTTTGGTCAGCTTTTTCAACGCATCGGTCAGTTCACCGGGCGTCGTGTCGGTGAAACTGGTGACACGGATATAGGCAATTTTGTTTTCCGGGTCGATCATGAATTGCCAGTTGTTGTCCTTGTCGAGTTTGCATCCCTTGACGGTCTGGATGACGATGGTGTCGCGAATCAGCGGAACCTGGCGAATCTCATCGTTCCACGGGTGCATAATCCCGAGTGTGACTTTCGTGCCCTTAGGCCCGGTAATTTTTCGAACCGCCTGGTCGATTGAAATGCCGTCGGTCGATTCACCATTGATGGTGACGATCAGATCGCCGGGTAAAATCCCCGCCTGGAACGCGGGTGAGCCTGGAATAGGCGTGACGACCTTGAGCTTATTGTTTTCCATGGAAATCTGGATGCCCACACCGCTGAATCTGCCCGTGGTATGCTTATCGAAATCGCTAAGCTCCGCGGGCCAGATAACATTCGTAAAAGGATCCAGTTCCGCCAGAGAGGCATCGAGAAACTCCTTGATAATCACATTTCGCGGCAGTTGACAGGTTTCATCGTTAATGACCAGCAGTTTCAGGAACGCCTGCCAGAACTCGCGAGTGGCGAATTTCTTGTTCTGGCTCTGTGTCGTCGCCTGTTTTTCAAGATTTTTGATCTGCTGCTCGAATTGGTCGCATTTTTCCGGTTCGCCCAGCGGTTTGAAGACCTCGGAAAGTTTCGGAATTTCCCTCATCATCGCCAGGTTGTTTAAAGCTCGTGAAACCATCTTGGCAAAATCAGGATTCTCGACGTAGTAATTGTAAATCTGGAGGCTCACTTCGGGCACGACATCAATTTTGATTTCCTCGAGGTCGTCTTTCCATTGACCGTCCTCTTTGTAGGTCGCTTCGAGCTTGACTCGCATCGCGGCGTCGCGGGTGAGTTGATCGTAGGTCTTGTCGTCTTCGTAGATGGTGGCAAGCTCGGCGTAAATATTGCCCGCTTTAAGCCATTCGTGCTTTTTGAGGTAATCATTGGCCAGCACTTTTGATTTTTGAGCCAATTCCTTTATCCAGTCGATTTCACCGAATTCTTTGGTGTCCTTGGCATAAAACCTCGCCTTGCGGACCGAAGTCAACGCCTTTTCAATGTCGCCTTTGTCAAAATAATCACGAGCTTCAGTGATATTTTCATCATACGTGCTCTGGCGGACTTCCTCCCGCTGATCGAGCAGTACGTTGAAATTCGACAAACGAGCCTGCATGGAATCGGTGGGACGATTCACCAGAACACCGGGCTGGGTGGTGATGGTTTTCTGGGCCTGCTCAAATTTACCGGTATAAATCATTCCGGCAAGGTTCAGAGGATCGACCGGTTCCGCCTGGGTGAAGCCCGCAAAACAACTCAGCGCAATCAATACGATAACGACCAGAGAAATTCTCTGGTAATGAAGAATATTTTTAATCATCCTTAGCCTCAAAAGAAATATTTTATGATAACCTGATCTAATTTGAATTTTAGCGACTTGTTTGCCATAACTTCAACTATTTTATTCTATCGACAGATTTTATACGCTTTTGATTGAATTTTGTCGTAGAGAAAAGTCAAAGCGGCATGGCGTGAGCGAACCGAAGCTCCTTCAACCCTTCGACAAGCTCAGCGACCGCCCTTTTCGTCCCCGATCGACACCGTACTTTTCCAACTTCCAACTTTTTCTCAGCTAACCGCTTCAAGCTGCGTCACCAGCAAATCTTTCAAGGTGGCTTCCGCCTCTCGGCACGCTTCGAGGCAGATTTTACAATGTTCGTGCATCTGAGCATGCAATTCGCATTCATTCCCGCACTTATGACACGCAGCCGTGCACGCCTGAAGCTGGCTTCGGATAATCGCCCAGTCCGGACAATTAAGGCGCACGAGCATTCGCCCTGTAGTCGCACAAATATCGGCACAATCCTGATTAAGTCGGATACATCGAATCAATGGCTGAATATGTTCTTCACCCAGGCACGCATCGGCGCAGACGGTACATATCTGGGAACACTCGAAACATGCGTTGACACAATCAAGCATCGCCTGAAGGTCCATATTCGATTGACGAGGATGAGCTTTGATAATCTTTTCCAGTCGGTCCATCGGTTTACCCCCTGATTTCATGGAAATTTCGATCACAATTCTATTTTAACCATTTTTTCAAAAATACAAACCTTTTATTGCAAAGCATCCACTCTGCTGAAGGGACCCAACAATGCGAAAACACCCCGAAAAACTCAAAGCTTGCGATTTCCGGCAAATCGGATAGACTTAAGCGTAATGACACGTGGCGGGATTAAATCTGATGCCGATGCTTAAATAAAGGGGGTTAACATGGTTTATAGCAAAGGTCGAATGCGGATCAATCCTACGGAAGTGGAACAACATCTCATTGGCCTGGAGTTCCCTGCGGACCGGGACGAAATTATCGAATACGTTGAAAATCACGACACACCGGATGAAATCGTAGACTTGCTCTATCGGCTGCCGGAAAAAAATTACAGCAGTCCGGCGGATATCTCTTATGAATTGCACCTGCTTGAATAACCGGACCGACGTTTTTTAGTGGATCAACGGGATGACGGCTGAGCCAATCTGGTAAATCACCAGTGTAACAAGATAGCCGACCGCCGTCAGACCGAAAAATTGCGACATCGCCCAGCCCCAGGAATCCGCTTCTTTTCGTGTAACGGCGATGGTCGCCAGACACGGCGCCGCCAAAAGTGAAAAAAGCATGACACAAAACGCCGTCAGGGATGAATAAGTGGATCGAAGCTGAGCCGTCAACGCAGGATAATCCTCACCTTCAGCGTCGGCGTCGGCGGCAAAGACAATCCCCATCTGGGCGACAAACATTTCCTTGGCCGGCAAAGCACCGATAAGGGCGGTTCCGATCCGCCAGTCAAAACCCAGGGGACGGATGATCGGTTCCAGACCATGACCGAGCTTGCCAATGATCGAATTTTCCATCCGCGCAGCGTTTTTCGCCTGTTCGGTGGGATATTTTTCAAGCTGATCTTCCGACATCTTCGGATAATTCGCCATGGCCCAGAGGACAATCGACATCGCCAGAATAACCGTACCCGCTTTTTTCACATATTGCCAACCCCGATGCCACATGTGAAAAAACAATCCCTTGATCGTGGGAATGCGATAAGGCGGCAATTCCATCACCAAACCCGCGTTCTCACCTTTAAAAAGACTCTTGCGCAATAGTTTGGCCAAAACCGCCGCTACAACGATACCCGCTACATAGATAAGCCATAAAATCGGGGCCTGCCATTGTTTGGGGAAAAATGCCGGAATAAACAAAGCATAGATCGGCATTCGCGCCCCGCAGCTCATGAGCGGAATCACCATCATGGTCGTCAGACGGTCGCGACGATTTTCCAGAATGCGGGTCGCCATGATGGCGGGAACCGAACATCCAAAACCCACGAGCATCGGAATAAAACTCTTACCGTGCAACCCGATCTTGTGCATGAAACGATCCATAATAAAAGCCGCCCGAGCCATGTAACCCGTGTCTTCAAGCAACGCAATACCGAAAAAAAGTAACAGAATATTGGGCAAAAAAACAAGAACACTCCCGACGCCCGCGATAACTCCGTCGACAATCAAACTCCGGAGTTCCTCTCCCCAGCCTCCGGGCCAAACGTCCCGAATAAAACCGCTCAACAGTCCTAAACCCTCTTCCAGCCAGTGCATGGGCCATTCGCCAAGCGTAAATGTCAAATAAAACACACCATACATCAGCGCAAGAAATATCGGCACCCCCACCACCGAATGAGTCAGCACCATGTCCAGGTGATCGGAAAAATCGTACCGCCGGATGCGTTGAGTTTTAACCGCTTCCTGCCGAATGCCCGAAATAACACCATATCGCCGATCGGCAATAATAATTTCCGCCTCATCACCGTAGAGACGTTTGATGCGATCTCTGTTGCGCTGCAAAACCTTCCAGATAATATGATCGTCCGCAAGTTCCTGCCTAACCCTGTCCAAAATCGCAGGATCGTTTTCAAGCATTTTTACCGCGACCCAGCGCTTGTGATCCGCAAGCTTACCGGTAATATCAAGAAAATCGACAAGTTCGATAATCGCCTGCTCGATATCCGGACCATAGTTGACCCAACTGAACTGATCGGGTTGAGGCGTGCGGACGTAACGGACAATCGCATCCTTCAATTCGTCAAGCCCCTGGTCTTTGTTGGCAACAGTGGCGATTACAGGAACTTCCAACAATCGAGACAACGCATCGATATCGATATCGATCCCGTTTTGTTTCGCCAGGTCGAACATATTGAGCACGAGAATCACCGGAGCGTTGAGTTCCAGAAGCTGAACCGTCAGATAGAGATTTCGTTCGATATTTGAGCTGTCGACAATGTTGACAACCACCTGGGGCGAATCTTCGATGATGAAATTTCTCGCGACCAGTTCCTCTTCGGAGATCGCCGTAAGCGAATACGTGCCCGGCAGATCGACGATTTCCAGTTTGGCATCATTGACATGGCAATAGCCATGCTTACGCTCAACGGTAACACCGGGATAATTTCCCACGTGCTGACGCGAACCGGTCAGGGCATTGAAAAGAGTGGTTTTGCCGGCATTGGGGTTACCGGCGAGGGCGACTTTGATCTCCAGCGATTGGGGCATGTTGTTATTCCGGTTGATTGCTTGATTCCAGCTGCAAAGGACGAACAAAAATTTTATGGCTCACACCACGCCCCAGGGCAACTTTGGCCCCTTTGACCAGGGCCAGCACCGGACCCATGTCGCCGGGTCGGACGACCTGAATATCCTGGCCCGGAAGTATTCCCAAACTCGCCAGCCGTGTTTGAACTTCACAGCCGCCGGAAATGCAGACAATTTTATATCGCCTACCTCGCCTGGCCTTGACCAGAGTCATCGTATCGCAAAGTTTATCTGTGTTGACGATCAAGGGCCTGTCTTCGGCGACCTGACCAGATTCAATCACGGGTTTCATTGATCACTTTCCTTTGTAACAAATATTTTATTTGTTTTGTTTTATTTAATTTACAATTTTTTCGCCAGGCATGTTCG
>JAAZAW010000242.1 GCA_012514125.1 Phycisphaerae bacterium
GGGTCCGATATGAAAAAAACATGAAATTAGATGCAAATTCATGAAAATTGCACCGAGTTTTCATCTTTCAAGGTTCCTGTCCAGGTCAAATCGACAAAAATAAAAACATTTTTCATTCTTATCTTCAGTCAAATAAAGCGCTTATGGTTTTCGGTATTTTTTATTTTCCCGAAAATTGGCATTCGGCTGCCCGTGTGTCGGGCTTTGGGCGGTTGGGCTTTGGGCTTTAGGTAGGGAATCACAGCCTAAGTGATCAAAGTTAAATAACATTTTAACTTCCAATTTCTAACTTGCCTTATTGAAAACATTCCTGCTTTGTATTTCATTTAATCCAAGCTACTCCAACGCATTATTATTGGACTCAAGCTGCTGTTTATCCGATATTCGATAATATGAAACTTGACAACAACGACAACAAGATGAATCGACGCCAATTTTTGAAATGCCTGGCCGGCGGTGCCGTGGCGGCAACGGCTTTGCTCAAATTTGTGAATTTGGCAACGGCCAAGACCCTTACCACCACCTCTGCACCGTCGGCGAATCTGGCGGCTTTTATGGGTAAATCGCTGGTCGTCAAAGTCGGCTCGCCGCGCGTTGTCAGTTTTGAGGGGTTCAACCGCCGCATCCTGCAGGAAATGATCATGAGCGGTATTTCAGAAATGGTGGGTGTAACCTCTTTTTCTAAAGCACTTAATGAACTTTTCAGCAAAAAAGATATCATCGGCTTCAAGTTCAACGAATTCAACGCCGATTTGCTTCGAACGAATGTGCCGCTGGCGGAGGAACTGCTTCGGCTGATGGTCCGCAATGGCTTTAAGGCGGATCAAATTTTCTTCATGGGTGCTCAGCCCAACGATCCCGACCTGCCGCCTTGCCGGAAAATTCAGTTCGGCTGGGGAAAAACCGTCGATTTCGGTTCCGGCAGCGACCAATTCATCGGCGCACTCGACCAGGCCACCGCGATTGTCAGTGTCGCCACGCTCAAAGCCAGTTCGATTGTCGGGATCGACGGATGCCTCAAAAATATCACACTGGATGTACTCAAACATCCTGTCCGATATTACGGGAACAACGGTATTCCTCATATTCCAGACATTTACGCTCTGCCAATGATTCGAGACCGTCTGCGTTTCAACCTGCTTAGCGCCCTGAAGGTCCTGATTCGCAGCGAGCAGATCACCGAATATAACGCGGTTGAAAAACCACAGGTCCTGCTCTTTAGCAAGGATCCCCTGGCGGTCGATTCCGTCGGATTTGAACTGCTTGACAATCTCCGAAAGAGCAAAAGTCTGGGCCCATTGGTCGAAGGTTCGGATTTTCCCCATCACCTGGTGGTCGCAGGCCAGCGAAATCTGGGGGTTTATCATCCCGATCAGATCTACATTCGTGAAATCAAAACGTTTTGATCGCCGCTCCGGTATTGCCCCTCGCGCAAGAAGTAAGTGCAAATAGTATTAAACCTTTCGCTTGAACTGCCGAACAGATGATATTAGACTGAGGAGTCTATATCGATATATATAATGGCGCAAAAGATGAGGTAACGGCAGTGAAAGAGATTCCGATTGGTTTGGTGGGCTACGGCACGATTGGTCAGGGTGTCGCGGCGGTTCTGGCGATGAACGGCGAAGAAATTTCGCGTAAACTCAACGCAAAGGTATATTTAAAGCATGTCGTCGAAAAAGATATCGACCGTCCGTTCGATGTTCCGCTGGCCCAGGGGGTGCTGAGCAACGATCTGGATCGATTGCTTAACGATCCGACGGTGGAAATCGGAATCGAACTGATCGGCGGAACCACGATCGCCAAACAGATCGTCGAAAAGATGCTCAAAGCCGGCAAGCACGTGGTTACGGCCAACAAGGCCTTGCTGGCACATCACGGCAAGGAACTTTTTCAACTGGCCCGCAAACATAATCGCTGTATTGCGTTTGAAGCGAGTTGCGGAGGGGGCATTCCGCTGATTGAATCGATTCGTCGAGGACTCATCGCCAACGATGTCCAGGCGATGTACGGGATTGTCAACGGCACGTGCAATTATATTCTCACGGCGATGATCCGCGAGGGCAAGGACTACGCCGTGGCACTCAAAGAAGCCCAGATCGCGGGTTTTGCGGAAGCGAATCCGTCGCTGGACGTCAACGGCACGGACTCGGCTCACAAGCTGACCATTTTAAGCTCTCTTGCCTTCGGGCAGGACATTCCTTTTGAGTGCATTCACATCGAAGGCATCGATACGATCAGCATCGAGGACGTTCGTTACGGTAACGAACTGGGTTACGTGCTTAAACTGCTGGCGATCGGCATCAAGGAACAGGGCGGCGTGAGCGTTCGGGTGCATCCGGCGTTCATCAGCAAGCATGACCCGCTTTCGCTGGTTTCAGGCCCCTTTAACGCCGTGAGTGTTTACGGCAACGCGGTCGGGCATACGATGTTTTACGGCAGAGGAGCGGGCAGAATGCCCACCGCTTCGGCGGTGGTTTCGGATGTGATTGATATCATCCTGGGCAACGCCGGGCGAACCTTCAACGAGTTGGCGGTGCTGCCGGACGTTGCCCCGAAGGCCGACATCAAACCGATGGAAGAAATTTCTTCCCGCTATTATCTGCGATTGATGGTTATCGATCGTCCCGGTGTGCTGGCGAAACTGACCGAAATTTTCGGACGATTTAACATGAGCATTTCTGCGATTACGCAGCGGGAAGGGTCGGTTTATGACGCGCGCGGAGAAGCGATCGTTCCGGTGGTCGTACTGACGCACCGCGCCCGGGAGGGCAACGTGCAATCGGCGATCAGGGAAATCGCAGGGCTGGAAGTCTGTACTCAGGAACCCATTTGTATTCGCGTGGTGGATGAACATCCGGAGTGGCAATGAAATACGCAATCATCATCCCGGAC
>JAAZAW010000243.1 GCA_012514125.1 Phycisphaerae bacterium
GAAAAAAAGAATCGTGTTTTATTTGAACAGACGGTGAGTTTCGCGGCGACGTTGTTATGTCATTCGCTCGAGCGGGGATATCGGACGGCGTTGGTTTGCACGAATGTTCCGCCGATGATGGTTCCACCGCTTTCGGGGCGTCCGGCACAGTTGCGGATATTAAAAACGTTGAGCGAGGTGGAATATCAGACGACGTACTCGCTGCCTGACTTGTTCAACACCTGGCGATTTACGGGCAGTTGGAGCGGTCGGTGTCTGGTGGTGGGATTGTCCGATCCGCACACGGGAGTTCTTAAAAAACTTAACGAGGTGATTGGTCCGGTTCAATATTTTCATGTCGGGACTCCCGAATGGCGTGAGCTTTTTATTCCGCCGATGTATTTGCGGGAAGCGAGGGGAGGCGCTCATGATTAAACTTCGAGAATTGTCGATTCCGAGTTTTCTTTGTGCGGTGCTTTCGTTATTCGCCTTGTTGAGTCGATATTTTATCAATCCGGTGCCGTTATTTTTATGTTGCGTTCTGGCGTTGTCGATTGCTTTTTTTCGTGTCAACAATCCTGTAAGGATTTCACGAACGTCTTCACTGATTTTACTTTTGGCATTGATATTATTTTTGAATTTTCTGGTTTTTGGTCTTCGGGCACATCCGGAGCATGCGCTGGTTTATTTTTTAGCGTCGCTGGTGGTGGCTAGAAGTTTTTCATTGCCGGAGTTGGAAAATTATGCGCAATTAATGGCGCTTTCAGCGATCAGTATGTTGGCAGCGGGGGCATTTAGCACGATCGATCATTTTCCACTTGTTTTGATGCTTTATATCGTGTTGGGGGGTTACTGGGTGATCAAGTATCATCTGGCCACCGAATATTTGACGCATTTGCGCACGAGTAATGTTTCAACCTTCACGGTGATTGCTCCACCGAAATCTCATTCGTGGTTCGGTCCTTTTTTTCGCATTATTGCCCTGACGTTTTCAATCGGGATTCTGATTTTTTCTGTGATTCCCAAGCACACACCGAGTTTGACGCTGCTGGCTGAGTTGGGAATTCGTACTGCTTCGGCGACGGGATTCAGTACGCGGCTGGAGTTGGGGGAAATGTCCAAAATTCTTGAAGACCCGACGCCGGTTTTGCGGATGAAATATTTGCCGTCGCAAACCCAGGATCGTTATGTCGGCGAGCTTTTTCTTCGGGGTCTTGTTTACGGGGATTATGCGAAAACGGGAAATTCCTGGCAATGGTTGGCGGTTCCCTCGCGTCGAACGAAGAAAATAGCGACATCGACTCTGGCGGACGCGAAGATCATTCAGCCTCCGATTTCGGACAGTAAGCAACATCATCTGTGGCGGATTTCTTATGAAAAGCCTTTGACAAATTTATTTGTGATCGATCGTCCGCTGGCATTGGCGATGAATCAGCAGATGAGCATGGATTACAACTGGGGCAGCAATCTTATTTCGACAAGCAATCAATCGCTGATTAAAGGGACGGTGTATCAGTTACTTACCGAACAGGTGCCCAATCATATAAAAACAGATTTTGAACCGCAGGGGACGACGACACGCGATACGACGACGCAGGGGACGATTCCATATCGGCGCCGATATCGTCGTCTGTCGACACAATCTACGACGAGGCCCTGGAGTGTTCGCCGGTTTCGCCGGCGGGTTATTGATAATCCTGCGACGTCCCAAGTCGCAGGCAATAAAACCGGGAACGATTCTTCTTTGACGGAGCAGCAGTTGAACGCCGATGTCGCCCAGGGCTATTCCATGCTGAGCCGACGGACGGACGATAATACGGTTCTGGTGTCGTTTGATGATTTTCGTCCGATCGCCGAGCAGGTGGCCGGTTCATCGTCGCTTTCTGCAATTGAGCGAGTTCAGAAGATTGAGAACTGGCTTAAGACTTCGTTTTCGTACACTCTGGACAATACCGATGTCGATCGTGCGAAAGAGCCCCTGATGGATTTTCTGGTTCGGCGAAAGCGAGGTCATTGTGAATATTTTGCATCAGCCATGGTGGCGTTGACTCGATCGCTGGGTTTTGATTCACGTTTGGTCAGTGGATTCAAGGGTGGAGAATACAACAGTTTCGGTGAATATTTTGTGGTTCGAAATCTTGATGCTCATGCCTGGGCCGAGGTGTGGATTGAGGATCAGGGTTGGGTGAGATTTGATCCGACGCCCGCGAGCCGGGATGAACAGGTTCGCCAGCAGGACAGTAAACTTTTCAAGTGGTTCTGGGATTTTGTGGACCTGATGCAATATAACTGGACCGACAAGATCGTCAGCTATGACGGGTCTAACCGCAATGAATTCATGACGAGCCTCAATAAACAAATTGCCGATCCCAACAGCCGTTTTGATGAAGATCCGTGGACGCTCAAAAATGCCTGGAAATGGCTGGTGAATTTGATTCGCGGTCGCAATTATAAATCTGTTTGGGTGCAGGTGCTTCATTTTATTGTCGCCATCGGTATTTTGGTGCTGATTGGTTTTTTGTTTAGAATTTTCATCGATGTTTTTATGATCATGTGGACGACGATCAAACAGTTTATTCGTCGCCGATGGGAAAGTCGTTTCGGTCGATTGTGGTATTGTCCTGTCGATTTTTATCGCAGGCTGCTTCTGTGGCTTGCTACTCGGGGAATGACCCGCAGAGGGACGGAAACCGCGGATGAATTTGTCGATCGGGTGAGCCTGGTTCGTCCGGACATGGAAAAAGTATTACGATTTGTTACCAAGGTTTATCTGGCCATTCGTTTCGGTGGAAAGGCGATCAACGCCAAACAGCGCCAATATCTGATCGATCAGGTGGAATCTGTCGAAACGACCATCGCCACGACTCGGCTGGTGACTCGCGAAGTGGTTGTTTCGGGTGACAAGTCCCCTAAAACTCGTAAGCGAGTTCAGGACGAAAAAGACCCGCAACTGACAAACAAGGACTTCGACTTCCGTCGATAAACGCCGTTGCAGCCTGCCGCTGTGGAAGACCACTTTAACCGCGAGAGACACTTATTCCAAACCCGCCATGATTTCGCCCAGAAGGTTGGTAATGGTAATGATGCCGATCGGTTTATTTTGGCGGTTTGTGACCAGGGCCAAACGAATGGCGGATTCTTTCATGAGGTTTAACGCGGTTAAAACATTTTCGTTTGCATTGATCCGTTGTACGGGCTGCATGAATGATGCGGGGTATTGATGGGGTTCCGCGGCGAGGACTTCATAAATCGAGACGACGCCGACGATGTTGTCGATCGAGCCTTGATAAAGTGGGACGCGGGCAAAGGCATCTTTTTCCAATCGATGGATGAATTCTTCGCGTGAAATTTCGACGGGCAGCGCGAAGACTTTTTGCAGCGGTGTGAAAACTCTCGTCAGGCGGATGCCGGGCAGTTGCAGAAGTTTTTCGGCCATGTCGCCCTGGATTTTTGAAAGCGGGCCGGCGACGAGACTTTCACGGAGTAATTCACCCAAATCATCCCAATCGTGCGTTGTCATGTCGTATCCGGGGCTCACGCGATTCGCGAGTTTGATGGTGAATCGGGAGAAGTATCCCACGAGCAAGCCCAGGCCGGTCAGGCGGATGAACCAGTAGCTTAGGCGGATAAAGTGGGCGGACTTGAGCATCAGAGAATTGGCTCGGGCGTAGAAGCACATTTTAGGTACGGTCTCGCCGAAGATGAAGACGAAGGGGGTGAGGACTAATGTTGTGATCCATTCGATTTTATAGTTCGAAACGTTTTGCACGTTCAGATAGGTGACAAGAATGGTGGTAAGCAGATAGTTGACCAGATTATTACAAATGAGAAATACGCTGATAAGGAATTGTTGATTGTCCAGTAGTTGATCGAGGATCATGGCGGAACGATTTTTTTGTCTGCAGGCCATGTGAAGTCGAAGCCGATTCATTCGATAGAGACCTGTTTCCATGCCGCTGTAACCGGCGGAGAGGATGATCAAAATCATCAATGCGATCATTGTTGCCCCCAGCGAATGGCCGGGGATCAGCCAATAAAGCCATTGTGTGTTGACAGACAGCAGATCACTCCACATAAGTTTTTCTTAGCTCCACGATCTCGATTTTTTTCAAACATTTATGGTGATAGGTGTGAACCTTGAGTCGAAGATGCTCATAATCGAGCGATTCATTTTCTTCGGGGAAATGGCCTTTCAGGTGCATTAAAAGGCCTGCGAGGGTATCGACGTCGGGTTCGTCGATAATGGGAAGTTTAAAGAATTCGAAAAAATCGTGGACGGGCAGGTGGCCGTCGGCAAGATAATGTCCCGGACCGATACGGAGAATTTCGGGAATAGCGGATTCGGAAAATTCCGGTCGGAGTTCTTCGAATATTTGTTCGAGGACGACTTCCTGGCTGACCATGCCGCTCACGCCGCCATATTCGTCGACGACGATGGCGATGTCGGTTTTTTTGGTATGAAACATATGAAGCAGTTGATCGACAAGCTGATATTCGGGGACGAACTCGACGCGTTCGAGGACGTCTTTAAGATGCCGCGGTTTTTCTGTCCATAACCGGCGGGCGCGAACGATGCCGGCGATCTGGTCGATTTTGAAAACGAAAACGGGTAATCGCGTTTGGCTGGTTTTTCGGACGAGCGCTTTGGCGTTTTCGACAGGGATATGAATATCGCAGGCGGTCATTCGCACGCGGGGAATCATGATTTGACTGACCTGAAGGTCCCGAAGTTCGAGAACTTTGCTCAGGAGTTCCGTCTGGGCGGTTTGAAGATAGCCTTCGCGATGTGAAACCTTGAGCAAGGCTTCGAGTTCCTTTTTGGACAAAGCCGGGTCGCGGTCAACTCCAATGAAGAGCCTCACCAGAGGAACGATGACGATCGTATGAAGGATCGATAGAGCAGGATGAATGATTCGAAATAACAGCCACAGTGGTGGGGCAAGAAGCATCGAGGTCTTCAGGCGAAGATTGAAGGCCCATGCTTTGGGGAAAATTTCACCGAACATGATGAGCGATAAAAGACTTAAAACGCCCACCGCGCTGGCCAGGAGCGGATAGCCTGCTTGAACAGCGTGATAGACGATGAAGCTGGTGATGGTAAAAAACAGAATGTTGACGGTCAGGTTACATGCGAGAATAACGAGCAATAATTTTTCGGGTTTTCGTAAAAGAACGTGAATGATTTTGCTGATTTTCGGTGAAATATCATTGAGTTTTTGATGATCATAATTCGTCAGGCTGAACAAAGCGGTTTCCGAACCGCTGAAAAAGGCGCTAAAAACAAGAAGGATGCCCATGGTTCCCAGGGACGGTAAATGTTTGATCATGAAGTCGATAATTTCTGTCAACGCTTAAGACCCTCTTATAACATTTTTCCGAGCAGGGGAATCAGATTGTCGTGGCCTGGAATGATCACATCGGCGACTTCAAGGATGTCCTCAAGCGATTGCTGGGCCTGTTTGATATCAAAGCAATCGTCCCAGACCTTGCCGTGTTCGAGATAATCGGTATTGATCACTGCGTCACCGGCGATGACAATCGCACCGACAGGCGGAGTGAGCAGCAGTCCACAACAACCGGCAGAAGCGCCGGGCGAGGGAAAGATTTCCACGTGTTCCTCGAGTTTTTCCGGAGCCGGTTGGCAACGATCCAGCAGCGCCAGGTCTTCGGCGATTATTTTTCGAACTTCGGGCTCATCCTGAGTATGCCGATAGCGTTCTTCGAAGAAATGCCGTACATGATGTTTTTCTGTTTCATGAATATACCAGTTCGCCGTATCGTAGGCGCCGAGCGCTCCCCGATGGGCTGCACGGAAAGTGGTCAGGAAAACGTCGGTAATATCCTTATTTTTAATTCCGGCCCGCTCGAACAATCGTGCATCGAGCACCTGAGGCGGCAGAGCAGGATCGACGAGGATATTTTTCGATCCCGAAACGATGAGCGTGGTGGTGGCATGGGGCGTTCGCAGCTCCGCGGTTTCGTTCCAAAAGGAGTTGCAACTAAGTGTTCCGATACTGATGACTTTATACTCAACCGACATCGAACAAGATTCCTTTGACGCTGTATAAAAAAAAGTATATAGTGTGCCTTTAGTCTGCAAATATATTATAACGACCGTTTTAAGGTTTAGGAGTAAAAATATGAAGACGCGTTTGATCCCGGGTTGGTTGCGGTTGTCGAGTCAACTGGTTCTGGCTTTACCGATGGTTGGTTTTTTCTCCGATATAGTCGGCTCGGATTATTTCAAACAGTATGTTGCCGATGTCCTTGTCAGTGTTATCGAATCGTTCGGGACCGCCCTGATTCATGTGGTCGTTCAGGCCATCCTGTACGGAGCAGCCTAATTTTTTGATGGTTCCGAATATGAACACGACTATATCCCTGCCGTTTGTGGTGCAAAAACATTACAAGGGCAGGGTTTTTCATTGGGACCTGATGCTTCAGCGTCCGATCGAAGGAGCAAATCCTGAAGATCGGTTCCTGGCCACCTGGCAATTGACGGTCGAACCCGTCATGGAGAATTTAGACTCTCCGGTGTCAGCGCTGCCCCTGCCGGACCATCGGGGGATTTATCTGGAATACCAAGGCCCCATCACCCACAATCGCGGATATTGCCAGATCGTCGATTGCGGGCGATATGATCTTCTTGAATACAGCGAAAATTTATGGCGGGTTCGATTTGTCGGCAGGCAATTGATCGGCCTGTTCGAGTTGAAAAAAAATACCGTTGGTGATAGCTGGACGTTGGCAAGATGCCCTCAGACTGATAAACTTTAATCGGGGAATCAAAATTAACTTGCCTTTTCGTGATGTTTTAAATTAAATATAGTTTATGCTATCTAGAGTCAACAGCGTCACCTTAAACGGCATCGAAGCCATCGAATGTGAAGTCGAAGTCGATATCGCTTCTCGCGGTTTTTTTGGTTTTACAATCGTCGGTTTGCCCGATGCGGCAGTTCGCGAAAGTGTCGATCGAATCCGTGCGGCGCTGGCCAATTGCGGTTATCATTTCCCCAAACATCGAACTTTAGTCAATCTTGCTCCTGCGGATATCAAAAAAGAAGGTCCCTCGCTGGATCTGCCCATTGCCCTGGGATTGTTGCTGGCTGATGGTCAGATCACCTGGGAACTGCCCAGTAAATATCTGATTGTCGGCGAGCTTGCCCTCGATGGTCGGCTGCGGCGAGTCAAGGGCGTTTTGTCGGCGGCGCTGCTGGCGGCGAGAAAGAAATATCGCGGAGTCATCGTCCCCAGGGAAAATGTCGCCGAAGCCGCTATTGTCGAAAGTATCGAAGCGATCGGCGTGAGTAATTTGACCGAAGCAGTAGGTTTTTTGACCGCAAATCTTCCGCTTGATCCGACGCGTATCGATACAGAAGAAATTTTCAATCAGGTCGCCCGATACGATATCGATTTTGCCGATGTTCGAGGCCAGGAACACGCCAAACGCGCCATGACCATCGCTGCCGCCGGTTCGCATAATGTGCTGATGATCGGCCCTCCGGGTTCGGGTAAGACGATGCTCGCCCAGCGACTGCCGACGATTTTACCTCCGCTGTCGTTGGAAGAATCCCTGGAGACGACACGGATTTACTCGGCGGTGGGGTTGCTGGGTTCAGGCCAATCGCTCATCGGCACTCGTCCGGTGCGATGTCCCCATCATTCCGCTTCACCGATCGCTCTGGTTGGCGGCGGCAGTATTCCGCAACCCGGTGAAGTAAGCCTTGCGCATAACGGCGTTCTATTTCTCGATGAAATGCCCGAATTTCAACGCGCAACGCTGGAAATGATCCGTCAACCTCTGGAAGACGGCACGGTCACCGTTTCCCGTGTGCAATCATCCATGACTTTTCCCGCTCGTTTCATTTTGGTTGCTGCCATGAATCCCTGCATGTGTGGTTACTTTGGCCATCCACGAAAACGCTGCCGGTGTTCACCCAACCAAATCGAAAAGTACGTCGGCAAAATCTCAGGACCGCTGCTCGATCGTATCGATATCCATCTGGAAGTGCCTGTGGTCGAGCTTGATCGTCTGCGTTCCGCCGTCGATGGCCGATCCAGCCGGGAGATACGCGACGATGTGCTCCGTGCCCGCGAGATTCAGCAAAAACGTTTTAAAAACAAGCCCAACATGACCAATGCCCGAATGGGGCCTAAACTGATTCGCGAACATTGTCAATTCGGCCCGGAAGGTGAAGCCATCCTTAAATCCGCGGTGCAGGAGCTTGGTCTATCGGCTCGTGCGCATGACAAAATCTTACGTGTCGCACGCACCATCGCCGATATTGAAGGCAGCGATCAGATCAAAACGGAATTCCTCGCCGAAGCCATCCAATATCGTCGCCTCGACCGGGCGTAAAAAATCTTGATCCGCCCTTTTGTCGCTTTTATCATTCCATCGCAGGTGGGATCACTTGAGGAACCTCGTAACGCGCTCTTTTTGCGGCAGTGTACATCCCAAAGGGTGTTATCGGGTTGTAATAAAAAATATTATCGGTCCCTGCCTCTGAAATATTTGACAATTCCTATTGCCGGGAGTATTGTAAAGAAAGGATGTGCGGAAAGTCGCACTCCATCTTTGGAAGAGGTTAGACGATGGATGGTTCTGTCTCTATACTCGACGCAAACGTTCTGGTGCTCAACAAGCACTATATGGCTCTTCGTGTCATTTCAGCTCGCCGGGCATTTTCACTTTTATTTCGCGATCTGGCCCATGTGATCAGCGTCGAAAATGGAAAGTATCAAACGTACGATTATCAATCCTGGACCGAGGTCAGCCAGCTTAAACGCGACTTCGAACCCGAGGGGTGCGAATGGATCAGGACGGTCCATTTGGAAATTGTCGTTCCGAAAATCATTCGTCTGCTTTTTTATGACAAACTGCCCCGGCAGGATGTCAAATTCAATCGCCGGAATATTTTCGCCCGCGACAACAATCACTGTCAGTATTGCGGGAAAAAATTCCCCATCGCCGAATTGAGTCTTGATCATGTCCTCCCTCGTTCGCAAGGCGGTAAGAGTACCTGGGAAAACGTCGTCTGTTGTTGTCTCGATTGCAATATCCGCAAAGGCGGACGAACACCCGAACAGGCGCACATGCGTTTAATGGCTCAGCCGAAAAAACCCAAACGCTCGCCGTTGATTTCACTTAAACTCAACAACGAGCGATACGCCTCGTGGCGCGAATTTTTGGATCAGGCCTACTGGTCGGTTGAATTGAAAGAATAATTTTTAATGGCTGGATTGCTTTTTTCTGTCGGCCACTCTCGGTCTGTATCGGCTTTCTTCTGAATCGATCGCTTTTTTTACAAATTTACCAACGGGGCGTTAATCTCCCGCTCCGGTGCTCGCAACGGCAGCGTTACCGAAAACGTAGCGCCCTCGCCGGGTACAGATGCCACTGCAATTGTTCCGCCCAGCATGAGTGTAAGCTCTTTCGATATCGCCAACCCCAATCCCGTCCCCCCGTGTGTTCGGGCGACCGATCCATCCACCTGACGGAATTTTTCAAAAATTACCTGTTGGGCTTCAGGTGGAATTCCAGGTCCTGTGTCGGTGACACTGATGCGTATCTGCTCCGGCGGAACGGTCTGTGCCCGCAGCACGATTCGCCCGCCTTCCGGTGTGAATTTGATCCCATTCGAGAGCAGATTATACAAAATCTGCTGCAATTTTCCCGGGTCCGAGTCCATCAAAGGAATGTTGTCTTCCACATTCAAATCCAACTGAAGCTGTTTTTTCTCGGCGATAGGTTTGACGAGGTTATATAAATTTTCACACAAATCCGCCACCGAAACCTTCTCAATATGCACTTCCATCTTGCCCGCTTCGATCTTCGCCAGGTCCAACAGCTCATTGATAATCCCCAGCAACGATTTGGCCGAAGTCAGAATATTCATCGCGAAACGATTGGTCTTGATATCTTCTTTAAGTCCCGGATGATTCGAGAGCAATTCGGCAAAACC
>JAAZAW010000244.1 GCA_012514125.1 Phycisphaerae bacterium
AAGTTAAACAACGTTTTAACTTTCCAACTTTCCAACTTTCCAACTTTCCAACTTTCCAACTTTCCAACTTTCCAACTTTCCAACTTTTCAACTTTTCAACTTTTTAACTTTTAAACTTTTAAACTTTTAAACTTTTAAACTTTTAAACTTTTAACTTCCAACTTGGATTATCTCCTGACGGTGCTGGGATTCACTTTAAAAGAATGAACCGGAAAATTTTCATGCGATTGCCCTGCCTTTTTATTAAGAACGCCGTTTGCTTTTTGCAACCCGTCGGCATTACAATAACCCGACGTCTGTTTTTTCTTTGATGGGAGCAGGTTATGGATGAATCGACTCTGGGCCTGGGTTTGGCCTGGTATCTTGTTTTTGTGTTTTCGGCTGTATTTCACGAAGCGGCCCATGCGTTTGTCGCCCAAAAATTCGGCGATCCCACCGCGTATCTCGGCGGTCAGATCACACTCAATCCCGCTCCGCATATTCGGCAGGAACCCTTCGGCATGGTTGTTTTTCCCATTATATCATTTTTGCTCGGCGGCTGGATGTTCGGATGGGCCGGTGCGCCTTACGATCCGGTCTGGTCTTTGAACAATCCGCGAAAATCGGCTTTGATGTCCCTGGCAGGGCCGGCGGCCAATCTGATTCTGTGTCTGCTTGCAGGCATTTTAATTCGGGTGGGACTTGCCGGAAACCTTTTCGAACCCGGCGTGAGCAGCGTATCGTCAATTGTCATTGCCGATGCCGAAGGCTGGCCCCGCATACTGGCTGTGGTGTTGAGCATCGCCTTTACACTCAATCTGATTCTCTTTCTCTTTAATCTCTTTCCACTTCCGCCTTTTGACGGCAGTTCCATTATTCAAATCTTCTTAACGCCCGCATCCGCTTATCGCTATGCTCAGATCATGCATCGCCCCGCCTACATGATCGTCGGCTTGATCGTTGCCTGGAATACGTTTGAATACATCTTTTCACCTGTGTTTACATATGCCCGGAGTTGGTTGTTTTTCGGGATCACTTTGGATGCCATCCCATCACTCCCCACGATCGATCCTGCAAACTGACGGCTCATAGACGAGCAGTGAAAAAGGCCGGTCAGGAGACTTTTTTAAAAGACTTCGCCAGAGCGATTCTTTCATGAATCGGCGGGTGATCATGATAAAGCCAAACCACCCATCGCGCGGGATTGGGGTCCGCCAGATTCTGCTCTGCCAGAACTTCAAACGCCGAGGCGAATTTTTCAGGCTGTTGGGTCCGTTCCAGGGCGTAACGGTCGGATTGACGCTCAAAGTATCGTGAAACAGCGTTGGAGACAGGCCGCCAGAGAAACGTAAACAATGAAAGTGTCAGGCACATCAGGGGCAATCGGGTAATGGTCTGTAAATGCATCTCGGGCTTGGCGCCGGAAATGTTTTTCGTGAAAACCAGATAAATCAATCCGAACAGGGCAATACTGGAGATCGCGTAAAGGATCAGACTTTTACGAAAATGCCGATGGATATGATGCCCCAGCTCATGAGCGTAGATCACTTCCAGCTGCTGTTCATCCAGACGGTCGAGCAGGGTATCGCCCAGTAAGACTCGCCGTGTCCTTCCCAGCCCGGCGAGCATGGCATTGCCTTTACGGGTCGTTTTGCTTAATTCAAGATTGTACACCCCTTCGACATCGATACCGGTTCCTTCGGACAAAATTTGAAATCGCTGTAAAAGAGCCTCATTTTCGAGCTTTTTGGTTTGATAAAAAATCGGCAGGATCAACACGGGAAAAACCTGGGCCAGCACGATACTAAAGAGCACCCAACCCGCCCAGCACCAAACATACCAGTAACTCAAGTGCCACATCGCCGAATAAAGAATGACGATCATCACGCCCAGCAACAGGCCCGACAGGGTGATCGACTTGGTATGTCGCCAGAGCCAGCCCCCGAAGGTTTCGGTGCTCAAATCGTATTTGTGTTCAAGCCGATATCCACCCATGTAGTCGAAGGCGAACAGACCGATCTGATAGCTCAGGTACATGATCGTTGCGAAAAGGATCAGTGAGGAATAACTTCCAAATCTGAACAAGGCTTCCGCAAGATAAGGAGCGATCCACACCCAGATCGTTAAAAATAAAAGAGTCGCTATTTCTTCGAACAACTCCAAAGTGAGTTGTTCACGCTGATACTCCCTGGCGCGCGAAGACGGTTTTTCGCTGGACATTTTTTCTGGTACTCCACTTCTCCAACCCTTCAGACGTATCAAGAGGACAGCTTTGCCCAATCAACTGTCATGATAAAGTATTATACACAGACTCAGGTGGTTTTGTTCAATAAAATTCTATATAAGTGATCGATATTATCAGATAAATTTGATGAATTGAATCGTTGGACGATTTTTTCACGAGCCGTTAAAGAACTCGCAGCCCGTTGTGACCCTGTTTCAATAACGGAACTCAGAGCCGCCACATAAGCCGATACCTGATTCGGCATTACAAGTGAACCGGCCTGCGAGTTCAAAACATCCGCGATACCTCCGACATTTGGGGCAACAACCCATTTCCCCGCCGCCTGAGCCTCAAGCAGGGTGACCGGTGTGCCTTCATTATCGCTGGTAAGCAGGGCCATATCGATATCCGCGTAAAATTGGGGCAAATCTTCTACCAAACCCGCGAAATGAACCTTTTCCATCAGGCCCAGCCTGGCCGTCGATTCCCGAAGTTCGTTTTCAAGTACTCCCGTGCCCCCGAGGATCAGATGAATGTCTTTGTCGGGATGACGATGAATCAATTCCGCCATTACCGCGAGCATTTTCTGATGATTTTTAATCGGTGCCAATCGTCCAAGAGTTCCGATCAGGATGGCATCGTCTCCAAGGTTGAATTTTTGGCGAAACAGACCTCGTTCGGGAAGCTTCAGGAACCGTTCCAGTGGCAGACCCAGTTCGATAGTGACAAATTTTTTCGGTGGGGCGATTTGAAACTTTTCGCAAAGCTCATCTTTGAGGCGTTCGGAAATCGCAACGAGCCGATCGGTTCTTTTCGCAAGGAATCGTTCCGCACGGAGAATCATCTTCGCTTTGGGACCCCCGAAGTAGCCTTCAAACACATGTCCATGATAGGTATGTACAATCCCGCGAACACCGAGAATCTGGGCGGCGATTCGCCCCAGTAATCCCGCCTTGGCGGTATGGGTATGGACGATATCGGGTTGGAATTGTTTCAGAATCCGCATGATTTGTGCGAGCGCTGCGATGTCGTGAATCGGGCTGATTTCCCGTCGGAGGTCTTTGCAATAGATGCTTTGGAGGGGATATTCGTTCAGGAGCGAATCAAAGGATGTTTCCCCTTCGGCGATGTGCCCGTGAATCAGCAATGTTTCATATCCGCGATTCGCCAGCAGATGGTTCAACACGGTTGCCTGGTAGGCCGGGCCGCCTACATTAAGCCTTGTAATGATTCTGGCGACCTTGATCTTGCCCATATCACTTGCCGCCTGAGGGAGCACAGAGATATTGAACGATACGTGCCGCCAGATATCCCACCGCCGCACCAAGAATGATATCGCTGGTGTAATGATACCCCCGAATCACCCGACTCAGGGCGCAGCCAACCGCGAGAAAGTATAAAAGATAACGATGTCGGGGAAAATATCCCGCGAGGATAAAACTGAACACAAACGCCACCGCCGTATCACCCGATGGAAACGATTGTGATTTCATATCGTTCCAGCTTGGAAAAAAACCGGTGAAAGTTTCCTGCCATTGCGAACCGTGAAACCATCTCGGACGTTGCCGGGAAATCAACACCTTGCCCAGCCCTACCAGTCCTCCTGAAATCACCAGCCCCAGGATCAGCCTGCCGATCATCCGCCAGCGATCCGCTCCGAGGGAAATTGACGCGGAAATCGTCAAAAGAATCAACGCGACGGCATCATTGTAATAATCGAGAAATTTGGCGGTACCGGCCACAAAATCCGGGAGCTTGTGACTCTTGAAAAAATCGGCGATGGGCATATCTAAAAATTTCATCACGACAAACCAGATCGCCAAAACGATTGCCGGCCAAAATGCAAGATGCAACCATTGGCGTTTGCCGGATTTCTGGCCTTGTGGTTTCCTGCCGTCCATGCGGGGGTCCTTTCTCCGCTCAAGACTGTATCGGTGGGGGGGTGAATTCATCCGCCCGGAAATGCTCGCCCAGATAGGTCTTTCGAACCAGCGGATTATGCACCAGTTCCGCCGGTTTGCCCTGGGCCATGAGCTTGCCTTCATGAACAATGTATGCGCGATCGGTTACACGAAGCGTTTCACGCACATTGTGATCTGTCAGAAGGATCGCGATATTGTGATCGTATTTCAATCGCAGAATTTCCTTTTGCAGGTCTTCGACCGCCTTGGGATCGACGCCGCTGAAAGGCTCGTCCAGAAGAATCAGCGTCGGGTTGATGATCAACGCGCGGGCAATTTCAAGCTTTCGTTTCTCCCCGCCTGAAAGGGTGCGGGCATGCTGACGTCGAACCTTCAAAAGGTTGAACTGCTCAAGGAGGTACTCGCAGCGTTCCCGCCGGACCTTGTGAGAAATCTTGAGCGTCTCCAGGATCGCCAGAAGGTTTTCCTCGACCGTTAGCCGGGTAAAGACCGAACTTTCCTGTGAGAGATATCCCATGCCCAGTTGAACACGTTTGTACATCGCCAGTCGGGTGATATCCTGACCGTTGAAAATCACCGTGCCGCCGTCGGGATCGATCATGCCGACCGTCATGCGAAACGAAGTGGTCTTGCCGGCGCCGTTGGGTCCCAGCAGACCGACAATCTCGCCCTGTCCGACCTGAAAGCCCACGTGGTCCACCACGGTCCTGCCGCCATATCGTTTAACGAGGTCTCGTGCTTCTAAAAGTACTAAAGGCTCGATCATGCGCGTTTCCTTGTTCTTCACATAAACTATTAACCTTACCCGCTTGGACGCCAAACGTCAAGCGCAACTGCCGTCGTCAGTGGAATTTTAAACTCACTTTCATGTTACGAAGGGGCATATTGCGGCCATGGTCTTGTTCTTTTAAAGTCTTGTCCTCCGGCGGTAAAAACAAAAAAAGCTGGAAGTCAAAGACACCCAGCTTTTTTTGATTGTTTTGAAAATTTGGCTAACCGTCGTTCACGAAGAACGATCGGCAAACCAAAGCTTTTCAAGTGGTTGATTAAAGACCAACCAGGCCCAGCAGGAAGTCGGCAATCGTGGCGCCAACAGCATTACCGGTGCCGGTGACAACACCTTTACCGAACAGGTTAACTGCATCACAACCACCAACTGCGGCTACCATAGCCAAGGTCAACATAGCACGTCTGATCATTGGAAATACCTCCATAAAAAAGAACAACAGACCTAACCCTAAAAAAAGTAACTAAATCGTCACCGCTTAATTTGATAAACCAAGCAATGACGAAACCAACAACCGACCGAAAGTAGACCCGATAGTCATTCCCGTTTCTTCTCGGACGATAAAATCCGAAATTTTCGGAATGGAACATCCCGCAAAGAATAACATCGGAATCAAAAACAAACTTCCGTATGCTCTTCCGAAATACCACGCGTATTTTACGTTGTCAAACAATGTCAGTTCACTCCCAACTCATGGGACTTAATCTGCTATCGGTTACCATAGTCTCCTCACCGGCACAGTTTCGATTTTCCAGTGAGAGAAACGATGATATGATCCTTTTATTTATCATCCCATTACCGGCGTGTCAACGGAAAATTCAAACTTTTTTAAGTTGTCAATAGACTACGGCTATAGGTCAGATGCACTGACTTAAGCATTTATATAGCTTATAATATCGACCTTTGTCAACAAAAAGGTTAAGAAAAAAGTAAAATTTCGCCCCGAAGACAACTTTTGTCAAAAACGTCAAAATCCGTTAAAACCCCTTTTAAATGAGTTATAAGCGGGAATCTGTCGATTCGGTGAAACTCGCTTTGCCGGTTTGGGGCTCGCTTGTTCCTCGTTTCTTTCACCGCCAAATTTAGAACCAATCGTTTTGGCCGCATCTTAGTGCAGTGAAAATTTATTTTCCGTTCCCTCGCGTAATCGCCGAATATTTCCCAAATGACGAAAAATGACAAGCCCCGCCATGAGTACGGCAAAAGTCAGCAATATCCATTGATCGTTGAGGTTCCAGCCTGGAATCGTGAGTATAAACGTCAAGTAACTCACAACAAAGACCGCCGCCGCTACAACCGAACCCAGCGAAACGTAACCGCTGATTTTTACCAGAACGATCCATGTCGCCAACGCGATCAGACCCGGAAATGTAAAATACGGATAAATGGCCAGAACGACCCCCAGACTCGTCGAAACACCCTTGCCCCCTTTAAACTTCAGCCAGCACGGCCAGTTATGTCCGGCAATCGCGAAAAACGCCGCCAGAAGCCAGAACGCAAACATCGCCGGCCTGCTGATCGTCGAATGAAAAAGAATCTGTCCCGCCACAAACGTGGGCACAAATCCTTTGAGCGTATCAAGTAGAAAAACAATGAAAAAATAGTTCCGCCCCAGCACTCTGCCCGCATTGGTCGCCCCGATATTTTTGCTGCCGTGTTCGCGCAGATCGATGCCCTTGAACCGTCCAATAAGATAAGCAAACGAAATCGATCCCATCAGATAGGAAAAAATCATTACCCCGATGATCTTTGAACTTGTCGACAGACTATGAAATATTTCCATTGAACTTACGCCCTTAACGGTCTTTCAAAAAAGTATGATAAAAATTCATCAGTTGTTCCACATGATAATCCATGCCGATCCTCGATCGCATGGCCGTCGCATTTTTGGAAAAATGCACTCGAAGCTCCGCATCCATCAGTTTAATCCAGTTCTCCGCCATTTCCTCCGGATCGGCCGGATCATCAACCACCAGCCCGCAATCCCGCTCTCGAAGCAACTCGCTTGCCCCGTTAAACCGCGTGCTGATGGCCGGAAGCCCGCATGCCATCGCCTCAAGGACCACTCTGCTGCATGGATCGTACCACGTCGGATGAATCAAAAAATCCGACATCCTCAGCATCGCGCTCACATCGTCCGCCTGTCCGAAAAAAATGAAATTCTCCGCCAGCTCCATCGCCGAAATCCGTTTGTGATAGGGTTGAATATTATCAGGGCCCGCGATGATAAATCGAAATTTCTCCAGATGCTCACAATACTTTTCTTTCAATACCCCGGCAGCTTCAACGATCACATCCAAACCCTTAAGCTTAAAGTTCGTTGCCAGAAAAATACCCGCGAGTTGATCCTCACGAATCTTCAGTGCCGCCCGGTGTTCATTTCGTTCCGTTATCTCCGACACGGCAGGTAATCGGTCAAGGTCCACACCGTTAAAAATAACTTCAATCCGATCATCCGCCAGTTGCAGATGTTCCACACACTGCCGCCGAACATAATCGCTTACCGCCAGGAATCGACAATCGGTTTTCTTCGCCAGAAATTCTTCCACCCGTCGAACCTCCCGCTGCCGCGCGTTAGGTCCGATCATCCGGCGAATTACTTTTTTAATGCCGTTATATCGGCTTAAACTACGCAGATATGTTTCCTGGATCAATCCGCCTCTTGGCTGATAAACCTGAGCGTCCGGAATCGGTGTGATCGCATGAATCACATCAACCCGATCTCTGCGAAGATATTCTCCCGCCTGCTGCACGAATCGCCTGAAACGCCCGGTCCGCGACGGACATCGAATCTGCAGGTCCGTCAACCGGCACTTCGCTCCCGCGGGCAATCCTCCCGACTGCGCCGTCAAAATCAGAACGTCCATACCTCGTTTCGCCAGCAATTCGGCGATTTCAAATGTCGAACGTTCCTGCCCGCCCCGGGCCACATCGAATTGTTCGATCACCATCGCGACTTTCATGCCTTCACCGCACGCTCCTGCGTTGTCTTCCGATGTTTCTGATTATGCCGTTCGATTTTTCCGCACTTGGCGACGATTTCTAGAATCATCCTCTTGTCCTCGTGCCCCAGCCTCGATTTACCGAGATACGCCAGAAAAAATCTCATCCGATCCGTCCGCGAAATAATGCGTTTCGGTGCCGAAAAATTCAGCGCCGCCAGGTCCTTGATCAACCATCGCTTTCTCCGCCATCGTACTTTGAAGCATCTCGCCAGATCGATCAAATAAAAAATCGGACTCCCATTGCGTTTGAACCCGATAAAAATATGCGACAAATACAAATCTCGATGACAAAACCCATTCCGATGAAATCGTCCGATCATCCGAGCCAACTGCTCCATCCATTCGCGTCGTCGCAGAATCTCCTCGCGATTGGCGCCTCGGGCGAAATGTTTGGGCACAAAAACTTCCAGCGATTGACCCACCAAACCTTGCGTAATCAGCGTACTCGCCCGCTCATAACAAAACGTCATTTTCTCCGCATACGCCACCACCACCGGCGCCGGAATTCGGCTCAAACCCATCTGCTTGATCATCGCCCGCTCATGCCAACATCCCGAATGCCGCACCGTGCCCGAAAAAATCCGATCCACCTGATCCTTGATCCGCGGGTGATGCACACGCTTGAGGTAAAGCCATATCCATTGATGATTCATAAACGCGTCAAACCGCATGCGAAATCGCCGCCCAAGCCCCGGCTTGTATAATTCACTCCCTTTCTGAAACGTAAAAATCGTCTTCGGGTCCAGCAGTCCCTGCTTTTCAAGAATCTCCTTGAATCGAACATTCACCACCAGCTCGCCGATCCGCTCATAACATTCCTCCTCCGGCAAAGGCTGATTAGGCGGCATCAAACTCAACGCCCGCACTTCCTCTCGCAAAAATCTCAGCCACGTTTCCCCCCGTGGAAAATATTTCTGCCAAAGCGTTCGACGCACCGCCCGCGGATGCCGCCGATCAAGTCCAATATACCCCGTCGCGATTCGCATCAGATCGCTGGGCGAAAGCACACCTCGCAGCGAATAAAAAAAATGTTCAAGTTGCCGGTCGCGAATCGCCGTCGTCAATCCGGTTTCCGCTCGTTCCACGTCAATAAACGTAAATCGCCAGAATGGTTTTCCGATCTCCTGCGAACCTGTAGTTTCGACAAAAAAATGTTTTCCCACCAGATCGGGCCAAACAATTTTCGCCGAATGAATCTTCGCCAGAACCTGCCCAAGCTCGCGAAGCAATTGCTGTCGCGCAACCGGGTTCGTCTTTCGTATCCCGGGACGTCCCCAACTTAAAAGCTGCGTGTAAATATCGTGCCCCGGTGCCCTGGCCTGAATCGCCACCGCCCGCCGAGGCCGGCCCATATAACGCCGTTCAATCACCGCGTACAAAGGCGCGACATTAAGATCATTTTGCGAAAAAAGTTCGTTGGCTCCAAGCATCTTCACCGCGCGACTGGCAGGGAGTCGAAACCGCACCAAATCACCCAAAAACTCTTTCCACGAAATTCGTCTTTCCTGTCGAAGAAACAGTGTCCCCATCTTTTCCGGTATCGTCCGGCTCGACAGTTCCAGACATCGCCTCCCATCATGGCGACTGACCACCCGCCCATCCGACCACTGGATCAGCCTCTCAAAATCCAACAGCCCGGCTTCTTTCAACATCGCCGCATATTCCATATTGATATATCGATAATCCGCCATTCACTTCCTGCTATCGTCTATTATTTCATAACTTCTATCACCGCAAATCGTCTTATTCGCGACCACTTTCTCTTAGCCTCGAACTCTAAGCCGACCGAAGCATCTTCTTCTAACTTCCAACTATCTTCCATCCCGTCGTTGCCGTCGATGTTCAATCTCCCATCGCACCCGCCAAAGCATCGCCCGGTCCTGCCGGTCAAATCCTCTGCCGCCCACATATTTCTTATACCAGTTCAAGCGCGTTCTCGGTGTAAAGTATAAACTCGCGAGCTTATCCAGACCAGCAAGATCATGCATGATCCCGTTTCGTCGCCTGAGCCAAAACCATCGCCGTCCGCCTCGCGGACAATCGATCAAAAACAATTTTACCCCCTCCGGCCTTCGCTGAACCAGAATATTTCGCCATTGCAGATCAATATGAAAAAAATTGGCATCATGCATCTTGCGAACAATCCCCGCCAATTGCTCAAAAATCTCTTCCATTTCCGCTGCCACCCGTCCGCCGTCTTCAACACCTGCCGAATGCACTTCCCCTCGTGCCATCTCCTCCGGAGCCGGGATACCTCGTCGTCCTTTTCTTCTGCCGGGTACGTCTCGATGCTCCACCTTGTTCCAGTATCGCTCGGCATACTCTTCCAGCGTCATCGCGTCTTCAACCCCCGCCGTAAGAAGAAACGCATCGATCAGCCCACCTAAAAATCGTCGTTCTCCTATCGCCAGCACTTTCGGCACAGGAATTCCAATCTCGTCCATCCGGCGATAATTCTTCGCCTCCAGATAGACCTTCGCCGGTCGAAGAAAATATCGATACCATCCGTCGGCGATAATCTTTTTAAGAAAAATTCCCCCTCGCCACTCATTTTTATCCGCTTCGAGCCGATGCACACGCGTGATACTCGTTTGGCTGACAGGATTTTCCACATACCCGATAATCGCCGAATAACGCTCGAATCCCAGTAATTTCGCCAGTTCCCCCCAACGCGGGTCCATCGTTATCATTTCGTTTCCATGAAACACCATCGTCTCTGGACCTCGGAATGTTCAGCGATTCGTCGAGCCGAGTTGCCGGATAAAATCGCTGGAATTATGATTTTTCGGGTCGCCCACGATAGCAATACGCCCGCCATACCCCAACACCGTCGCTCGCTCCGGAACATTGTCGTATGAATAATCCGTTCCCTTCGCGTGAACGTCGGGCTTTAAAAGCAACAATAACTCCTCGCACTTTTCACCGTCGAAACTCGTCACCAAATCCACACATCCAAATTCCGCGATAATCTCCATCCGTTCCGACAATGGCATTAAAGGCCGAGATGCTCCCTTGAGTTTTCGGATCGATTCATCCGAATTCAACGCCGTAATCAACACGTCGCCCTCCATCGCCGCTCCCTGAAGATACCGCACATGTCCCACATGAATCAGATCAAAACAACCGTTGGAAAAAACAATCGTCTTGCCCGCTTCCTTCAGCGCGTTCACCCGCTCCAGCAACTGCGAATGATCTGATATAATCTTTTTATGACTTTCCGACATACTCATCGATCACATCCATTAATTCCTGCGGATAACAGCACGCACAGCCGTATTTCATCACCACCACCGAACCCGCGCAATTCGCCAGTTCCGCCGCCTGATAAAAATCCGCTCCCGCCGCCAGCGACAATATCAGCGTCGATCCTGCCGTGTCGCCTGCGCCCGTCAAATCTATAATCTTGTCCGTGCCGACCGCCGGCACCAGTTTATAATCCTGTTTGTCGCGATAGACCAGCATCCCCTGGTTCCCCAGCGTCACAATCACCGCCTGGGACCTGGTTTGCGACTTCAACTTCTCCGCAACGTTCACGATATCGACCTTGCTCCTGCCGGTTTTAATCTCCGCCGCATCCAACGCTTCCTGCTCGTTGGGTTTGATCGCCGTCAAATCCGTAAACTGCCCGATATGGTAACGAGAATCCGCCAGGACCGGTTTATTCTTCGCCACCTTTTGCATCATTCGGCCTATCGCCTCGTCGATCAGATGATAGCCGTAATCGCTGATAATCCACCCATCGATCTCCCCGTCCGCCTTCGCAATATCCTCTTCAATTTTCGCCATGATTTCACGGCAGGGGGGCTTGGAGGGTTCATAATCCACCCGCATTACCTGCTGTGCCAGCGTATGTGTCCCACCCGCTAATATTCGAGTCTTACGAACCGTCCCATACTTCGAATCACAATAAACCCCCGACGTATCTATCGCGCATTTCACCAATTGTTCCTGAAGCCGGGTCCCAATGGTATCCTCTCCGATGACACCAAAAAGTCTGACCTTCGCCCCCAGT
>JAAZAW010000245.1 GCA_012514125.1 Phycisphaerae bacterium
AATATCCGGCAACGCGAACCCTACCGTGCCGGGCTTGGGACGATCGGCCGGATTAAACGAGACTACCGGCGCCGCTTCCGTCAAACCATACCCTTCAACAAGGATGATTCCCATATCCAGAAACCGGTCCACCACGGCAGGATCGAGTTTGGCCCCGCCGCTGACGAAAAACCGAAACCGAGGCCCGAAGGTCCGATGAATCGAACGGAACACATACTTTCCGACATACCGGTTTGTCTTCAGGCGGACCCAATGCGAAACACGCATAAGCCCCATAACCATTCGCCGTTTCCAGGCCGGCAACGCCGAGATTTTGTCCAGGATCGCCCGGTCGAACCCTTCGAAGAGTTTTGGAACGCCCAACAGGATCGAAACGCCGGTCTCGCGCATTGCATCGATGATATCAGGCCCGCGAAGCGAAGTGCATATCGTGATCGGACAACCCGACGCCAGCGGGATAAGCACGGAAACCGTCAGGGCATAACAATGATGCAGCGGCAAGAGTGAAAGAAAAATATCGTCGTCTCGAATGAGGTTCAACTTCAATGCCGACTGAATATTGGAGGTAATGTTGCCCACCGACAGCCGAACACCTTTCGGATCGCCCGTCGTGCCGGAAGTAAAAATCAACGCCATCAGATCGTCCGACGGACGGGAAGCGGGTTCTTCCATCGGCGGCGAATGATACAATTCCGAATCTGCGTCGATTTCAAGAATCGTTCGAATCGCCCCTATTTTTTCCGCGATTTCGCGTTTGGCTCGACTGCAAAGCATGATCGAACACTCGGCGAAATTTAAAATCGTATCCAGTTCCCGTTCGGAATACTGCGCATCGAGCGGAATAACGACACCACCGGCAAGGTAAATCCCCAGATAGGCAAATATCCATTGCGGTGAATTTTCCGCATAAAGCGCAACACGCCGTCCCGGGCCAACACCATGGTCCCTGATCGCCCCCGCCACTGCCAGAGCGTTCGTCCAGAGTTCCCGGCGCGACCACCGGTGATATCGCCCATCGATCTTAATCCGGACCGCCACAGCTTCAGGTTGTTGATTTACTTGTGCCTGTAAAATATCTTTTAACATATATAATATATAGCCTCTATATGTTATACCCGACAACCTTGGCATTGGTGCTATTCAATATGCGTATATCGCGGCGCTGCTTCGAATCGGAATCGACGATTCCCTCTTCGATTTTCAGCACCCGTGCGAAAAATGATGTCCCGTTCCAAACCTTTTTAACCTATAATGAGCTATCATAAGGAATAGAGATGATCCAAATCACGGAAAAAATTTTCATCTCCGAACAGGAACTGATTTTCACCGCGGATCGCTCCAGCGGCCCGGGCGGACAGAACGTCAACAAGGTTTCGACACGGGTAACGCTGATGTTCGACGTTAAAAACTCACCCGGTTTACACCCCTGGCAAAAAGAACGGATCGCCAGACGTCTGAGTACCCGCATCAATAAGGAAGGCGTTTTGCGAATCGTCAGCCAGCAGACTCGCAGCCAGGCGGAAAACCGTGCCCTCGCCGTTGAGCGGTTTGTTGAATTACTAAAAGAGGCGCTCAAAAAAGACCTTCCTCGCAAAAAAACAAAAATTCCACTTGCAGCAAAACGTCGACGATTGGATGAGAAAAAACATCAAAGCCGAAAAAAACAACAACGTTCCAGCCGAATTGTCGAAGAGTAAGATATTAAAACGTCCCATAAAAACACCGATAAGGGATTTTCCTTATTGACATTATTTTCGAATTTGTATCTAATGAAGTCACGTGTGCGGGAAAGAGTTAGGGAATGTACTTACAATGCGGTACAATTTAAAAACAGGAGAACAGGAGAACACGATGAAAAAACTCAGTTTTGTCATTCTAATTTTAGCAGGCATGGCGATTTGGGGGTCGCAGGCGACGGCCCATTCCATGGATATCACGGCGCATTTCACCAGTGCCGGGATTGGCGCCGCACAAAGCTCCGAACACGAGGACGCCGATCCCTTTAAAGGCTGGGCGACGATGTATCTGTATAATGATACTGTCAGTGACTATTTTACGGGAATTCACTTTAGTATTTTCAGTGTTCCGGGCGGTTCGGCGATCGATCATGTCTTTTTTATCGATCAGGATTTATTGAATAATCCTCCGACAACCTACCCGCCGGAAAGCCCGCTGGGCATTGCAAGTTACACCATTACCCCCCCGACCAGCACGACCGGAGCACAAATGCTGATCTATTTCGATACCCCGCTGGCTCCGGGCGAAGATACTTGGGTCAAGGTGTATACCGATAACCGACAGGATAAGGGACGATTCGGTGTAAGTTATTATCCTGTTCCCGAACCTGCCACCCTCGCACTGCTGGGGATCGGCATGGCCTTTTTCGCCGCCCGCCGGCGCAAATAAAACCGGCGAAAAACAGATAAATATTTAACATTAACAGGGCTCAGGAGTGGAAAATTTTTGAGCCCTGTTTTTATTGCGCTCAAATAATCCGGCATGGATCATAACGGCCAGAAAACAAGCTGGGAGAAATATTTATCTGCTTGGGGCATAAAACCACAAAGATTTATTAATTTCACACATTATAAACATTAACAGAGCTATTTCGGGGATCAGTAGCGTCGTCACTGACCTCCGCGACGCTCTCGCGGACCTCCGCCGCGCTCTCGCGGGCTTCCACCGTATTCTCGCGGACCTCCGCAATGGCTTTGCGGAAGTCCGCAGTGACCTAGCGGATTTCCGCTCCAGCCTTGCGGGTCTCCCATTCACTCTCGCGGAGGTCCGCAACCCAAGGGCGCAACAGAATTCCGGATAAATTTTCGCAATAGGAGATAACGCGGTGAAATTAATTTAAAAATCATTACCCCACAATCGTAATTCCCGGTATAATTGTGGGTCTACGTTGGGAGACGATAGACGAATAACTTCCAGGGAAGATGTTTTTGTTTCTCCATCCCTATTTAATAATTATGTAGAGAAAGTAGTATTGATGTCATTTAGTAGTTTTGCTTTGGATCCTCGCTGTTTGGATGTTTTAAAAACGCTGGGGATCAAAACGCCTATGCCGGTTCAGGCACAGGCTATCCCGATCGTTGCGGAAGGTCATGATCTGATCGCCACCGCTCAGACGGGAACGGGAAAGACCCTCGGATTTGCCCTGCCGAGTCTTTCAAAATTGTGCAAGGGCAAACAAGAAAAAAACATGATGCTGGTGCTGGTCCCGACACGGGAACTGGCGGTACAGGTTCATGCGGTAATTCGGGATTTTGGTCAGGCGCTCAAGATTCGCAGCACGGCGATTTACGGCGGCGTGGGCATGAATCCGCAGATCGACGCGTTGCGACGCGGATGCGGGGTGATTGTGGCGACACCGGGCCGGCTGCTCGATCATCTTCAACAGGGAACGCTGGATTTTAAAAATCTTAAAGTCCTGGTGCTGGATGAAGCGGACCGCATGCTGGATATGGGGTTTCTGCCCGATATCAAGCGGATTCTGAGCCAATTACCCAAAAAACGCCAGACACTGATGTTCTCGGCGACGTTCGACGACGATGTAACGAAGCTTGCCCGGGAGATGCTCGACAATCCGAAACGGGTTACCGTCGGCATGACCACCAGGCCGGTCGATACGGTCAAACAAGTCACTTACGCGGTCAGGCAGGAAGACAAAACAGGTTTGCTGCTGAGTATTTTCAAGCATGAAAAACCGGCATCGGCCCTGATCTTCACGCGGACCAAACACCGGGCGGACCGCGTCGGAAAGATGCTCAGAAATACCCAATATTCGGTATCGGTGATCCATGGCAATCGCACGCAAAGTCAGCGGCAAATCGCGCTCGACGGTTTCAAGAGCGGCAAGTATCAAATTCTGGTGGCGACCGATGTGGCGGCCCGCGGAATCGACGTCGATAACATCAGCCATGTGATCAATTTCGATATTCCCGACGCCGCCGATGCGTATATCCACCGGATTGGACGCACCGGACGGGCACAGGCAACGGGCGACGCGATAACCTTCGTCACACCGGAAGATCGATCGCTTCTTCGGGATATCGAAAAGAAGATCGGTAAGGCCCTGCCGAAGGTTGCGTGGGATCAGCCGCTGGAAAAAGGAGCGGAAGTTCAGTTCAGAGAGGAACGTTCCTCGCGATTTTCAAGGCCTGCATCGTCCTCGCGACAGTCGCACTCCGGATCATCAAGACCATCGTCGGAATTTGCATCGCGTTCAGGCGAATCGTCCGCAAGACGCTTTCAGGGTCACGGCGCCCCCGGCAGGAAAAAGAAAGCCCAACCGCATTCGAGTTCGAATCGGTTCGGCTATCGCGGAAAGTCCGAAGACGGCGAGAAACGTTCCAGCGGCGCAGTTCCCCCGCCAAACGGCCGTCCGCGAAGACCTCAGAAAAGTCGCCGCAGAGTGATGGTGAAAGGATAATGTCCTTTTTCAAATCAAAAACGATTTCAGGGTGAGTTAACAGCTCACCCTGTTTTATTGCGAGATCATACGCTTTTGATCCCTATTGTCGTCGTTTGGTCCCTGAGGAAAGTCGAAGGGACATCCGCTTGCCGACGTCATATCGCTTCGATAAGCTTAGCGACCGAAGAGTTTAACATTTTTTCATGCAATGACATGATTAATACGGAATTGACTTATTGAATGCGCGGTACTTTAATGTCAATAAACTATTTCAGGCAGTATGAGCTTCGAAATCGGGATATCGTGACATTAGCCCCCGCGCACGAAGTAAATGGAATTAGTAT
>JAAZAW010000029.1 GCA_012514125.1 Phycisphaerae bacterium
GGGGGAATTAGCGACGCCGACGGGAGCGGCGATTTTGACCACCCTGGGCGAGCAGAAAGTTTTCATGCCGGAATTGAATTTGAAAAAAATCGGGTATGGCGCGGGGACTCGCGACGATGCGCATCATCCGAACGTGCTTCGCGTGATGCTGGCGGAGGAAAATCCGACGGGCGGAACGCAGATGGACGAAGTGGCGGCGTTGATTTTCGGTGTGGACGATATTACGGGGGAGCATCTGGGGTATTTGTCGGAGCAGTTGATGAACAAAGGGGCGCTGGATGTCGCCCAGATTCCGATGTATATGAAGAAAGGCCGATCGGCGGTGCGGATGGAGGTCTTGGCGGAGGCGGGAAAGACGGACGAGCTGATCGAATATGTTTTGACGCAGGGGACGACGTTTGGTTTGAGGGTAGATCGTCACAAGCGGGTGAAACTTGGGCGGGAGTTTGTGGTGGTGATGTTGCCGGAAGGCAAGATTCGCGTGAAGCTCGGTAAGCTTGGGAAGCGAGTGGTGCAAATTTCACCGGAGTACGACGATTGCCACCACGCGGCGGAGCGGTCGGGGAAGAATTTTCGGGATATTTATCTCCGGGCGTCGGAGCAGGCAAGGCAGGAGGTGGAAAAATTGTGAAACAATCAGGTTCTATGAAAGAAAAAGCCTCAACAATTGGATAAAATAACAGAATTGGAACAGATGAGGTCATGACGATGATGGAAATTTTAACGATACCGTTGGTGTGGGACTTTCAATTCGATAGGACGATGATTGTGCCGGCGTTGTTTATTGTGGCGGCGGTGTTTATGCTCCGAAGTGCTCGCAGACGAAGCCGGCAGGGGGGGACGACTCGTGAAGAGGCCCGGCGGCAGATTCCTTCGCTTCGTGAGCAGATGGATGTTCGAGCGAACCTGGAAAAGCTGTTGCTGGATTTGCAGGAGTTGTCGCGTCAGATCAACGGGCATATTGATACACGTTTTTGCAAACTGGAAGTTTTGCTCAAGGACGCCGATGAAAAGATTCGCAGACTCGAAGCGCTCAATTCCGGCGCGGCGGCACCGAGGGCGGCGGAGCAGGAGACCGATCCGGTGAAGCAGATGATTTACAAGCTCGCGGATGCGGGCAAGTCACCGGTGGAGATTGCCAGAGAAGTGAACAAGAATACGGGCGAGGTGGAGTTGATTTTGTCACTGAGGCGAAGTCGGAACGGCCCGAAAAAAATAGATTATCGGATCGATTGATCCGAAGTGGTTTTAGGGGTGAGTCGCGTGCAGCTAAGTTTTCTGACGATAGGCCCGACGTTGAAGAAAATTTCGGGATGATGTTGAAATTGAGGATATTATGGCGGTGATAATAACGATCCTTTTGGTTTATCTGAGTTTGAATACGTTGATCTGGTTTTTTCGGCACAAGGCGATTTCGCGTGCCAAGATCACTGCGGAAAATCTCGACAGCGGTTATAACGTGGATCAGACGCGGAAAGTGCCGAAAGTGTCGGTTCTGGTGGCGGGGAAGAACGAGGAGAAAAATATCGAGCGGTGTTTGCGTTCGCTGTTGGCTCAGAATTATCCCGACCTTGAAATTATCGCCATCAACGATCGGAGTGATGATCGGACGGGGGCGATAATGGATCAGGTCGCGGCTGAGTCGCAGGGGCGATTGCGTGTTGTTCATATTGAGACATTGCCGCAAGGTTGGCTCGGTAAGCCCCACGCGATGCACCAGGGAGCGAAACTTGCGACGGGCGAGTATTTGCTTTTTACGGATGCGGATTGTTTTTTTCAGTGTCCGGACGCTGTGCGGATCAGTGTGGAATATGCGATTAACAAGCGGGTGGATTTGCTTTCCGTCTTGCCGGTGCTTGAGACGGGGAGTTTCTGGGAACGTGTGCTTCAGCCGGTATGCAGCGCGATTATGATGTTGTGGTTCAGGCCTGAATGGGTCAACGATCCTGCGCGAAAAGTTGCCTATGCCAATGGTGCGTTTATGTTGTTTACCCGTTCGAGCTATGAATCGATTCGGGGGCATGAGTCGGTTAAGAATCATCTCAACGAAGATATGGAGTTTGCCCGGTTGATCAAGGGCAGTTCGCATCAATTATATGTCGTGCCGAATCGCGATCTTTATCGGACACGGATGTATGATAATTTTCGGGGGACTTACGCCGGCTGGAGCCGGATTTTTTACGGGTGTTTTGTCAAGCCTGTTCGAGTAGTGATCGTGATGGCGGTGCTGTCGTTGATGAGCCTGGTGCCTTATGCGTTGTTTATTGCCGCTGTCGGCTGGGGAATTGTGAGCGACTGGTCGTTCGTGCATGCGAAGGCCAACTGGTTTTTGGTTTTATCTTTCACGGCGATTGTGGCCCAGATGTCGGTCCTGATACGTTTTTATCCGCTGATGGGTTCGCCGTGGAGCAGGGCGTTGACGTATCCTCTGGGGGCGGTGGTTACGCTGGCGATTCTTTTTAATTCGCTGAGAAAATTTCGCGGCGGCAAGATTATCTGGCGGGGATCGGAAATTAAGGGCATGAACGTTTAGTTTTGGGTGAAAAGTTTATAGGACTTTTCGGCAAACGTTATCGGTCTTTGCTCCGCTAATCGAATTTTGGTCAAATCCTCCATTTCGTCCGATAAAAGGCACGAAAATTCTTCCTGTTTTCATGATTCAAGGAAAAGACATTTCTTTACCGAAGATACAGGCTGATGATTTTGAGGCAAAAATCGGATCTTTGAAAATGAGTTCTCAAGTGGTAGCCAGTAAAGTCCGAAGAATCATGATTTGATCAAATCATGTCGGAAAGGCGCGAGCATCGGGCCGGCACAGATGCTCGAATATGTTCAAACGCAGGAGGCGTGACGAACACGAGAGGCAAGCAAGAGACTCACCAGTTTTAGTTTGTTTTTGCGACTACGGATTGTCGCGACTTTTTAGTCACGGAGGATTACAATGACACGCATCAACCAAAACATCAGTTCATTGCAGGCGATTCATAAATTAACTGCCAATCAAAACTACATGTCGATCAGGCTTGAACGATTGTCTTCGGGTTTGAAGATTAATCGAGGGAAAGACGATCCCTCGGGTTTGATCGCTTCGGAAAATCTTCGGGCGGAAATGAAGAGTATCAACAGCGCCGTCGAAAACTCCGTTCGTGCGAACAACGTGATTTCGACCGCGGAAGGTGCTCTGAATGAAGTCAGCGCTTTGTTGTTGGAAATTCGCGGGTTGGTTACTCTTTCGGCCAACTCCGGCGCCATGGCGGACGAAGAACGCCAGGCCAATCAGTTGCAGGTCGATTCCATTCTTGAGAGTATCGATCGTATTGCCAATACCACCCAGTTTAACGGCAAGAAACTTCTGGATGGTTCACTGGAATATAATCTTTCCGCCGTGCCGACGTCGGCGATACAGGAAGTTCGGGTTTATGCGGCGAAAGTACCGGAAAACGGAACAATGCCGGTTGTTATCCAGGTGAAAAATTCCGCTGAGTTCGCTCGGTTGAAATTTTCCGCTGCTGGAATAGCCTCTAGCGCGACTGTCGCGATTCGCGTTGAAGGTAATGTGGGTAGTGAAGTCTTCGGCTTTGCCGGCAGCACCACGATTTCGGCTATTGCCGCTACCATTAATGGATTTCGTGATACGCTCGGTGTCTCGGCCACAATTTCCGGTACCGGCGCGTTGTACTTCAACAGTACCACGTATGGTTCGGATTCGTTTGTCAAGGTCGAGAGCATCAATCCGGGTTCCGACTTCCTGACCCGAACAATGACCGGAACGAACAGCACCAGCTCGACCCATTATGGTGAGGACGCGGATGTTTACATCAATGGTCAGCAGACGACCGTGAAGGGTCTTCGGGCTACGCTTCGAAATAATTCACTGGATATGGAAATTCTCCTTACCACCGCAAGAGGGACAACGCAGGGTTCGTCGACGTTCGGTGTCACCGGTGGTGGAGCGACGTTCCAACTGTCTCCGACGGTCAATACGACGGGCCAGGTTTCTTTGGGTATTTACAGTGTTTCGACAGGAACACTGGGTAATAACGATGTCGGCCGTTTGAGTTCGATCCGATCGGGCGGGGCTAATTCGCTCGTTGCGGGAGAAGAGATTAATGCCCAGCGGATCGTGGATCGCGCGATTACGCAGATCAGCGTGATGCGAGGGCGATTGGGCGCCTTCCAGAAAAATACGCTGGAAACCAATATTAACTCTCAACAGGTTGCGTTGGAAAATGTGACGGCCAGCGAAAGCGCGATTCGGGATGCGGACTTTGCCCAGGAAACAGCGGCAATGACGCGTGCCCAGATTCTGGTCCAGGCCACCACGACGATTCTGAAGACGGCGAACTCGTCGCCACAGAATGTTCTTTCGCTGCTGAGCTAATGATTAGCCTGGCAAGCTGGAACAAAACGATTTGATTTATCCGGAGTATAACACTCGCAGATCTCGATCCTCCGTGCTCGCCGATGATTTGCCTCCGGCGAGGGGTCCTGTCAGACGCACTGGCAGGACCCCATTTATTTTTACTTATAAAGGCCTTTTTTCTATTTGGCAAGTACAAAGTCTGTAATACGGAATTGACTTATTGAATGCGCGGTCCTTTAATGTCAATAAACTATTTCAGGCAGTATGAGCTTCGAAATCGGGATATCGTGACATTAGCCCCCGCGCACGAAGTAAATGGAATTAGTATA
>JAAZAW010000246.1 GCA_012514125.1 Phycisphaerae bacterium
ATGGGATTGAACATGTAGAGCAGCAGCAGAGCCATGTATTGATCCATGTGCAAGAGGCGATTGCCGGCCTTGTCGCGCCGGCAGCCGGCCTCATGCAGACCATCAAGCAGACCGCCGATCGCCTTGAAGTATTTCAGGCCTTGAAGCTCATGTTCTTTGATATCCTCTCGTTTTGCACTCATGAACCCTATTAAAACACACTCCATCCGATCGCGCCAGGTTAAAATAGGTAATTTGAAAATATTTTTTTAGAGAAGTTTCGCCCGCAGGGTTGAGACTCTCGATTGCAAATTTTGTGCCGAACAGGATTGGGAAAATCTACTATTTTTGCAGTCGTCATTGTCTGGAAAAATTTCAAAGTAATCCCGACGCCTGGCTCAAAAAAGAGCAACCCGCGTCCCCATTGCCTCAGGAATTCGCTGCCGAATATACTTGCCCCATGCACCCTGAAGTACGCCAAAGCGATCCCGGCGCGTGCCCCTTGTGCGGCATGGCTCTTGAACCGAGCGAAATCACGCTGGGCGAGGGAGAAAAAAATCCCGAACTCGAAGACATGACCCGGCGATTCCGAATTGGTCTGATTTTCGCTGCTCCGGTCTTCGTCATTGCCATGTTTCATCATTGGCCCGGAAACCCGCTCACGCGTATCGCTTCACATCAAACCCTCATCTGGCTGGAAATGCTCCTGACCATCCCTGTCGTTCTTTGGGCGGGGCGTCCCATCTTTCAGCGAGGCTGGCAGTCGCTCGTCAATCGAAGCCTCAATATGTTCACTCTTATTGCCATCGGTGTCGGCTCTGCTTTTGTCTATAGCCTTATCGCCGTCCTCTTTGCCGACTATTTTCCGCCTTCCTTTCGCGGCGAAACGGGTTTGGTCGATGTGTATTTCGAGTCGGCTGCCGTCATTACGGTTCTTGTTCTTCTTGGTCAGGTTCTGGAACTTCGCGCCCGTCACCGTACGGGCCAGGCGATTCGCTCACTTCTAAATCTGACGCCCAAAACCGCCAGATTTATCCGCGATGACGACTCCGAAGTCGATATCCCGCTTGAACAAGTGCAGGTCAATGATCGCCTTCGCGTCCGACCTGGTGAAAAAATTCCTACCGACGCGATTGTCGCGCAAGGCCGAAGCAGCGTCGATGAATCCATGGTCACCGGTGAATCCATCCCCATCGAAAAATCCACGGGAGATTCGGTGATCGGCTCAACCCTCAATATTAACGGAACGCTCATTCTTCGCGCCAGACGCGTCGGACGCGATACGATCCTGTCGCAAATTGTCCGAATGGTCGCTCAGGCTCAACGTAGTAAAGCGCCCATCCAGCGAATCGCCGATGTTGTGGCTTCGTATTTCGTGCCGGCGGTGGTCCTGGTCGCCGTCGTTACCTTCATCGTCTGGATGCTCGTCGGTCCTCCGCCGCGATTCGCGCACGCCATCGTCGCCGCTGTAGCCGTACTCATTATCGCATGCCCCTGCGCCCTGGGATTGGCGACACCGATGTCGATTATGGTCGCCGCCGGACGCGGAGCGCAGGTGGGCGTCCTGATCAAAAACGCCGAAGCCCTTGAAGCGATGGAAAAAGTCGATACGGTGGTTTTCGACAAGACCGGCACGTTGACGCAAGGTTCGCCTGAGCTTCTCACGGTAGAAACCCATCACGACTTCGATTGCGACGAATTATTGCGACTCGCCGCGGGTCTGGAACGCGCATCGGAACATCCCCTTGCCGCCGCCATCGTCAAGGCAGCCGAAAAGCGAAACCTTTCATTGCCGGCGGTTGAGGATTTTCAGAATTTTCCAGGCAAGGGCATCGCGGGCATCGTCGAAGGTCGATTTGTGCTGGTGGGCAATCGCAGCCTTTTTGACGAGCACCATATTGATTTGGGTGATCTTTTCGATCCGGCCTATCGGCTTGGAGAAAAAGGTCAGACACTTATTTTCATTGCCGTCGATTCAAAGCCCG
>JAAZAW010000247.1 GCA_012514125.1 Phycisphaerae bacterium
AAGTTGAATTTTGGGAAATAAGGTTCAAAGCGGGAACAACCGTCTGCATCCTATGGGTGCAGACTGAAAGCCCCCCTCTGGGGGGTAATTTACAAGGCCACGTGCTTTGCACGTGGATATTTACTTTCGTAACCAGGCTGAGATATGTTCGCGGATGAAATCGTCGTCTGTTAGCCCAACTTTCGCAGGTAGGGGAAAAATAAATGTATTTTCGATGATTTTCGCACAGGTCATTTTTCATTCTTCGCAGGGAATGCGGTTTTCCCTCTCAACTGCGGAAGTTGGGTTAGCCAGATGAATAATTGAGTACAGCATTTCGTTAATACGGGGCAAAAAGATTTGAAAAGCGGATAGTGCTTTTCATTATCGTCCGGTTCGACCGGAGGATGCGGTGGGGTTTGTTGGCTGTTTCGAATTATTCCTTCCTGTGTAGTAAAACAAGGTCGAAGGATCACGCTGTTGCCACGGTGAAATATCCCGTGCGTTTTTTCAGCAAAATTGCGACTTGACCCATTGGGCTGACCATGGCAATATAACCTTAAATATTTTTAGCTTTCAGGGTTTTATTTGATAAGGAAGTGCCATGAAGTTTAGACGTTTTTTCTTTATATTTCATATCTTCAGCATATTCATTTTAGCTGGCACTCTTTATGCCAAGGAACCAACCACGTCCACATCAACACCTCAATTAACTTTTGGAGTGATAGCGGACGTACAGTATGCGGATGCGGAAAGTAGGGGCACCCGATATTACCGCAAATCTTTGAAAAGGTTTGAAGATTGCGTTCGAGACTTTAACTCACATAAACCTGTGTTCGTTGTTCAGCTTGGAGATATCGTCGATCATGATAGTACGAGTTTCGAACCTACTCTTGCTATTTATAAGAAATTAAATATGCCTGCGTATCATGTTATTGGGAATCATGATGCTTCGACTGCGTTCACCGCAAATAAGACGCCTGCCGAATATTTAGGCATTAAAAAAGGTTATTACGATTTTGTTTATTCCGGCTGGAGATTTGTTGTTCTTGATGCAACTGAACTTAACTTATTTATTACTCCTGCATCCAATCCGGCTTATGTTCAGGCCAAGGCTATGTATGAAGAACTGAGAAAGAAAGGAGCTAGCAATGCTCAGCCGTGGAACGGTGGAGTGAGCAATGATCAACTTGTCTGGTTCAAAAATATTCTTGCAAAAGCTGCCAAGGCTCAAGAAAAAGTTATCGTTTTTGGACACAATCCAATTTGGCCCCAAGGTTCGCATAACTTGTGGAATGACCATGAAGTCTTTAACATTATTGAAAAGAGCGGATGTGTTGTTGCTTATATGAACGGCCATAACCACCAAGGTAGTTATCACCACAAAAATGGTATTCACTATCTGAACTTTCAAGGAATGATAGAAACTGCAGATACAACAGCCTACGCTCTGGTTAAAATTTATCCAGATCGCTTGGAGGTTGTTGGCTATGGTCGTGAACCCTCACGCACCCTGACTTTCGTTAATCGTGAAAGTCCAGAATCAGGTCTACCGCTGTCAAATGAAACTAAAACAGGTTCGCTTGATAAGGACATCGGAAATAATGCTATGAAATCAAAATGATACAAATCATTGAGTTCGATATTTGCCATTTTTGCTAAAGTCAGGCTGTGCCGGTGATGCGGCCGAGTAAGAGTGGCTGGAATTTAACCAAGATTTTTTTGGACGGGTTCAGAAAGCAGAGAAAAGGGGGCATTGCACTTTTTGCTTGTGATTTTTGTGTTTAGGGAAGGTAATTCGGGACAGCCGCGAATTACTCCGAGATTATTCAATCAAAAGCGTATATTCCCCTTTGGCGAAAGACGTCACTTCATAGCCGAAGATTCGAGAGTATGTGTGAATATCAATCACGAGTGAAATAAAAGAATTCGAGAATAATAATGATAAACCAACCCACCTGAAGGATGAAAAAGGCGATGATCTGTGCCCATTCCGCTCGGTGCTTGGCAGAGACACTGAAGTTTTCGGCGATAACGGCATAAATGTCTTCGAGCGATTCCAGTTTGCTTCGAATTGCCTTTCGCCATTCTTCAATTTTGAATTTGTTCGATGCCAGATCGTAATAGCGAGCGGAGTACCAGTCGCCGATAAGTTTGATGTCGCGTTCGAGACGCTGGAGTTGAGAGATGGAACTCATTCGGATGCGGATGATTTCCTTGAGATTGTTTACAAGCTGTCGGTCGGCGATGAGCATATTTCTGCCTGTGCGTTCAAGGACAATATTGGACATCTGGCGGAGTTGTTCTTCGAGCTGACGGTCCAGAATACGATGACGAAGAAGCTGAAGGTTGGCCAGTGTGAGCAGTTCGATGTCTTCCGCGGTATCGGCGGGGACCGGATCAAAGACGATCGCCCCGTCCCAGTCGATAATCGTCAGATCATTTTTGGCGTATTTGATTTGAGCTTTGAGCGTGTAGTCCACTTCTTTGGGATCGAGTTCCATACGCTCCGATTTAAGCAGACTGGCGATAATGGGCGCATGTTCTAAAAATTGTTCAGGCTCGCCCTCGTAGTCGGTGACGATAAAAATGGAGTAATCTTCGCTATAATCGATATCGCCGCCATATTCTTTGAGGATCGTCTGGACTTGAACATTGAGCTTGGCTTCCAGATTGAAAATATCTGGCTGGAAGAGATTTTCGACATCGACGACACACTGGATCAGTAGAATGTCCGGCGGGTAGCCTCGAAGATGGAATACGATTTCTCTACCGTCGATTTCGGCGGTTTCCTGACCGACGATGACTTGGGCGGGGATCGCTTTGACCACATAAGAAGGGGCGCTTTTAACCAACTGCTGTTGAAAAACTTCACCTTGAAATTCCACCCGTACTTCACCGAGAAATATGATACACAATTGTTGTTTCATAAACATCATTTTACCGCAGAAGTGATGATCCTTCAATAGGTCATCATCAGTGTGTTATACACTTTGATTTAGTCGTGTCGTAGCATTACAAATATCAAACTTTCGGTCGCCCAGGAAAGTCGAAGCGACATGGTATAAGCCAACAAAAGACCCTTCGACTTTCCTCAGGGTTCGAAACTACGATACGTTTAAATCAAAAGCGTATAACGCGTTCACGATACGTCCGATCAGCATCGGATTTTCGGTTACTTTCATGTCCATGCCTTTGTCGTGATCGTGATAAATTGTTATCCGAACAAACAGCGGCTGTTGTTCTTGTAGCTGTTTCATCCATTCCGTTCCGGAAGAGTGTCCAACTACGATCTGTTGTCTGTTTTATATTCAATTCGTTGCGGCTTTTTTCGAATACCCCGAAAGAAAGCCGCCACACAAACAACAATGAGAACAATCGAAGTAGATTGGAGTTTGTTGAAGACATTTAATCTCCGCAGGCTTCCTCTCCTTCTGTATCGCAAGTACATTCACTGGAAGGCAAGTTACATCCCGAACAAACGCCATTTTTTATTTCCCGCCCACAAGATTCGCACGGCGTGCATCCACATTCCTGACACATCATTTCCCCCTCCATAAAAAAGTTTGAGTATTTGAAATCATTTTATCTTAAACGGGTGTGAAATCAACAGGTGTTTTTAGAAGCTTAATACGCGGATTAACATTTTTATTTATTCAAATGTGTCATATTTGATGATTATGTGGATAATTCGCGGCTGTTTTGAATTTTATTTCTTTTTTATGTGGACGGCTTGGGGTTAGCGGTTTTCGTATTGGAGCAGCAGGTCCATGATTTGGGTTTGACGGAAACTTTTGGCGTAGTGGATGGGTTTTCGGCCATAGAGGTCCTCGGCGTGGAGGTCTGCGCCTTTTTTGAGGAGAAGTTCGACGATTTCGCGATTATTTCGGACGGCGGCCAGATGAAGGGGGGTGACCTGGCCTTCCTGACCTTTGATATTGATATCGGCGTCATGATCCAGAAGCAGGGTGACAATTTCCTTATGGCTGTTGAATACGGCGTGATGCAGGGCGGACATTTTGTCTTTGTCTAACGCATTGATGTTGCATTTTTTGCCCAGATTTGCCCGAACTTGATCCAAGATGCCGTCTTCTGCGGCTTGATGGAGCGAGATAACCGGTTCGATGTTTTCCTTCATTATCCTGTCCCTTTAACGACCCATACGAATTTGAACATGTGCCATCATATAAGGTTTGGCGGAGAAATTCAATTGTTGGAAGTTGGAAGTTGGAGAGAAGTCGGGGGGGCTTTTTTGTTTGACCATGGGGGGGGTGAGATTATAATCGAAACTCGACAAAGCCTATGAGGCGCATTCGTTTTATAAATATACCATTAAGACAGGGAAGCCGTGATAAAATTATTTGATAAATTGGCATCGAAATTGGCTGCGGTATTGCTGGTGTTGTTCGTTTTGCAGGCCCGGAGTTTTGGGGGCGAAGTCGAACAGATTCTTAATGCCGATTATGAAGCGTTGGAACAGCCCTTATCGCCGGAGTCGGGCGGGTATGAGCCTGTGACGGTTTGGGCGAAGCTTGGGTATGTATGGACGGCGTCGGCAGGAACACAGGCGATGGTGTTGTTGGGGGATTTCAGGCTGGAGGCGTGCGATCGGACGCTGACGAGTCGGGACGCGGTGATCTGGATGCGGGAGGTGGAGGTCAACGGTCAGAAGACGAAGCAGCTCGATATATTTATGGAGGGCGGGTCGCGGATTGTTGATGTCACGGGGGGCGTGACGATGGATGAGCTTTTGTATGTGACGGTTTATACGGCGGGGCGGGTTGAGACGCTTGGAGAATCGATCAGTCGGTGCGATGGGAGCGAACAGGCGATTTATCAGCGGGCACAGAAGCTTCGTCAGACCGGTGTGAGGGCATCGGAGGAGCCTGGCGGGGAAAAAATCATTATTCATGGTCGGCCTGAGGTGGTTGAGGGGGAGATTCGGGAGCGTCGGGCGATTTTGATTCGGGGGAATTTTGTGGTGGGGCCGAAGCTTGAAGGTCGGCCTGTGTTGATGGGGACGGATGGGGTTTATCTTTTACAGTCGGCGAGCGCGGGGGGCGAGGCGCTGGAAATTCGTGCGACGAACGCGGTAATTTTTTTGCGAGAGGACGCGATCAAGAAGGCTGGCCAGGAGCAGGGGAAGCGGGAGCAGAAAAAAGCGATACCGACGACGCTGACGTCGGAGCAGGCGCAGAAAATGGTCGAGCAGTTGCCGACGGAAAAGGAGGCTGCGAGGGAGGAAAGTCCGCAGGAGAAGATGAAGCAGACGGATGTGTCGGCGGTTTATCTTGAAGGGGACGTGGTGTTGATTCGGGGGTATCGTCAGATTCGGGCGGATCGGGTTTATTATGATTTCGATGCGAGCAAGGCGTTGATTTTGAACGCGGTGGCGCGGACGATTGCGTCGGAGCGGAATGTGCCGATTTATATTCGTGCGGCTGAGATTCGTCAATTGGACGAGCGGTCGTATGAGGCGAAGAACGCGAAGCTGACGGCGAGTGAGTTTTATACGCCGAGCTATCATGTGGGGGCGACGACGATTTATTTTGAGGATCGGACGGAAAAGCTTTCGAACGGAGAGCAGATCGGTCTGGTGGCGGGACGGTACAAGGTTTATAACTCCACGTTGAATGTGGAGGGTGTGCCGGTTCTTTACTGGCCTTTTACAGCGGGGAGTTTTAAGCAGGGGGAGGCGTCGATCCGGAGTTTGTCGATGTCGTATGACGACGACTATGGGATCACGGCGCGGACGCGTTGGTATTTGATGCCGCTGTTGGGATTGCAGGAGCCTGAGGGGACGTCGGCGACGTTGAAACTGGATTATTACGGCGACAAGGGTCCTGGAGTGGGGGTCGATACGACGTATCAGCGTGATACCTACTACGGGTTGCTTCGCAGTTATTACATTCATGATCGGGGGAAGGATGATCTGGGTGGAATTCGGGACGATGTCGAGCCGCCATCGGAGAATCGGGGTCGATTTTTGACTCGCCATCGGCAGTATCTGCCGCAGGGCTGGGAGCTGACGCTGGAGTTGAGTTATTTGTCGGACAAGAATTTTCTTGAGGAATATTTCCGGGATGAATTCGAGAACGATAAAGAGCAGGAGACGGTGATTTATCTGAAGAAGGTCTTCGGCGACGCGGTGTTTTCGATTTTGGGCAAGTGGCGGATTAACGATTTTCTGACGCAGACGGAAAAGTTGCCTGGTGTGGCGTTTGATGTGCTGGGCAAGCAGCTTGGCGATAGTGTGGTGACGTGGTACAGCGAGAATCATGTGGGTGCGGTTCGCCGGCTGAACAACGATGGTACGCCGTGGTGGTGCGTCTGGGGTTCGAATCGCGAGCAGACGGACGTGGTGGCCAGGGCGGACACACGGCAGGAGCTTGACGTTCCGGTGACGCTTGGGGTGTTCAAACTTGTGCCGTATGGGATGGTTCGCGGAACGGTCTGGGACGATAGTCCGCACGGCGGGGGATTGACGCGGGCGTATGGGCAGGTCGGCTTGAAGGGAAGCACGTATCAGTCCAGGGTCTTTGAAGATGTGGAATCGCGGTTCTGGGATGTGCATCAGTTGCGGCATGTGATGAAGGAAGATTTTGTTCTCTGGGCTACGGGGACGAATGTGAATCCGTCGGAGATTACGCCGTTTGACGAAGGGATCGAGACGATCAGCGGCGTTGACGGTGTGAGTCTGGGTTGGCGGAATCGATTGCAGACGAAGCGCGGCGGTCCGGGAAACTGGCGGACGGTGGACTGGCTGACGTTCGATTTTGAAGCCGGTTTCTTTAACGACAACGATACGACCAACGGCCGCAACCGGACTCGCGGGCAGACGTACAGTTTCAGGC
>JAAZAW010000248.1 GCA_012514125.1 Phycisphaerae bacterium
TCTTCACTACATCGACTTTCAGAAAACAGAACGATGAGAAAACTGCATTTTCTGCAAATGATCACGGGTGACCTATGTGAAAATCAGCGAAAATATTTTTAATTTTCACCTAACTGCGGAAGTTGGGTTAAGTCAAATGCGTATTACTTGATTTTTGCTCCCTGTTGGAACAGCATAAACTCTTTCGTGGGAAAGAACCATCAAAGTCATACCAAAACCTTTTTACCTTTAGCGTACGAATTAAGTTGTTTTGGTATATTTGTGGGATAGGGTCGTTTGTACCACCGTCAATTACTTTCGCATGCCGCTGAGGGTTTGCTGATAGGTACGCATCAGATCGTTTCGTGTGAGCACACCGAGAACTCGCTGATCATCGGCATGCGCGACCACCGCCAGTGATTCGACGTTGTGCATCGAAAACTTATTAAGGGCGGTTTCCAGTGTATCAAAATGATATAGTGTGGGGTAAGGCTTGGCGATATCGCCGACGACCAGAAGCGGAATGGCTTCGGGGCACAAAAGGGCGGTTCGAAGGTCTTCGCCTGTCACCATGGCCTGATAGTTGCCTTGAGGATCGGTAACGATAAAATCGTGAAGTTCCGATTCCTGTGCTGTCGCCAGAAGTTTTTCCACAGGCTCGTTGGGATGAATCATCGGAATCGAATGCAGGGGGATTTGTTCGATGGTGATTTTTCGTAAAATGGTCAAATCGGCCAGGCCGCCCATGCGAATGCCCATCTGTTGAAGGGAATGGGTATAAATCGAATGTCGATCGATGAGCTGAGCACACGTCGTTGACAGCACCGCCGCGATCATGATCGGCAGGATCAGGGCGTAATCGCCGGTAATTTCAAACAATAACAAAATGGCCGTCATTGGGGCGTGCGTTGTTCCGGCGATCAGTCCCGCCATGCCGACGATGGCGTAATTGGTCGGGTTCGAAATCACAAACCCCAGGGAATCGAGTCCCATCGCAGTTGCGCCGCCGAGCGATGCCCCTAAAAAAAGGGCCGGGCCGAACTCGCCACCCGCTCCGCCCGAACCGAGCGTCAAACTCGTTGCCAGCATTTTAAGAGCGAAAAGCGCCAGTAGAATTTTTCCGGTGATGTAAAGCCCTTCGACGTTGGTTCCATAGTTCGCGGGGTCCATCAAATGACGGATCCAGTTATAACCGTTACCAAAAATAGCCGGTGTTTCTCCGCTTCCCTGTAAGGTTTGAAGCAGGATCAACCCGACGATGCCCAGCATTAAACCGCCCGCCGCAGGCTTAATCGCGGACGGTAATTTGAGTAAAGCGAACCATTCGTTGGATTTGAAAAAAACGCGAACGAACAACACGCAGGCCAGTCCGCAGACAATACCCAGTATTGTGAAATTAATCAGTTCATACCACTGATACGTCAGGGAGGAGAGATTTCCTGTGACACCGAACATCGCCAGATTTTTTTGAGTCACCGACCGGGCGATACTCGATGCGGTGACGCTGGCAATGACTACGGGCGTAAAGGTTTTATAGCTGATGTCCTGAAGGAAAATCTCCAGTGCGAAAAGCACTCCCGCGATGGGGGCGTTAAAAATCGCACCCAATCCAGCAGCTGCGCCGGAGGCGACGATAATCGGCATGTGCTGGGACGGTAATCTTAAAATCTGCCCCGCCACAGAACCGATGGTCGACCCGATTTGAATAATCGGGGCTTCGGTCCCCGCCGAGCCGCCCGATCCGATGGAAATCGCTGAAGTAATCGCTTTGGCCACACCGACTCGCAACGGAATGAATCCCCCTCGACGCACCAGCGCAAAGACCACCGACGGCACACCGCCGCCCTTGGCTTCGGGCACGAGATACGTTTGGATCACTCCCACGATGAACGCGCCTATTGCAGGAATCAACGGTAGCAGATAGATCCATTGGGTATGATAATCGACATGCTTGGGTAGAATTTCAAAAAAAAACGACTCGGACCATCGCACCATGGAACCAAAGAGAATCGCCCCTAATCCCGCCGATACACCGACGACGGCTGCGACGATGATCAGATACATATCCGAGCGAAATCCCAGCGAACCAAGAAACCGGATCAATCGGAGTCGAAGTCGATTGCCTTTTAACTTTAATCGGGTCCAATCCATTTCTTTATACCTGACTCTTGACGAAGAGCGCCGTTTTACTCAACGAAAATCATGTGTGATAAAACGCGTTGATGTCTACATAACCCTTCGACAGATCGCAACTGTGCACCACATCCGATGCATCGCCGTCGCCCAGGTCCAACGTAATCCAGATGTCCTTTTGCTTCATGATCGTCTCAAGGCGGTCGAGGTCCGCGTTTTCTCCCAAGCCGTGTTTGAACACCACAATATCACCGATCGAACAGATGGCCGTCTGCGGATTAAACGGTACACTCGCTGCGCCGGCAGAACAGATAATTCTGCCCCAGTTCGGATCGCCTCCGTGAATCGCCGTCTTGACCAGCGGACTCTGCGCGATCTGCCGGGCGATTTTATGCGCCTGGGTATAAGAACTTGCACCGGTGACCATTACGTGAAATACTTTCGTCGCGCCTTCACCGTCATCCACCACCGCCAATGCCAGTTCGTTGCATACTTCATAAAGATTTTCGCCGAATTCGCTCTGCCAGACCTGTCCGAGATTTTCCGTACACGCCAATCCGCTGGCAAAGAGCATCACCGAATCGTTCGTGCTCATGTCGCCATCAACGGTGATGCGATTAAAGCTTCGTCCGACCGCCTGTGCCAGATGATTGCGAAGTTCCGTCGGCGAAAGTTTCGCATCCGTCGTAATAAACGACAGCATCGTCGCCATGTTCGGGCAAATCATTCCCGAACCCTTGGCGACGCCCGCAATTTTAATGACTTTGCCGTTAACTTCGAATTCACGATACGATTGCTTGAGTTTCGTATCCGTCGTCATGATCGCATGAAGAAAATCCATTCCCGACGCTTCGTCGTTATTCAGTTTTCCAACCGTTTCGTCGATGCCCTGGTTGATTTTTTCCATATCCAGAAATCGCCCGATGATGCCGGTGCTTGCGACAAGAATATCCCGCTGGCTGATTTTAAAGTGACTCGCAACCTTCTGCGTCATGGCCTGGGCATCGGTCA
>JAAZAW010000249.1 GCA_012514125.1 Phycisphaerae bacterium
AAATAAACGGTAATGACACCGAGGGTTTCCATTGCATTTTTGTTTTGGGCATGATTGCAATTCGTCAGCATCAGATATTCCCGTCCGTCCGCATCTTTGAAAAATCCCATAAGAAATCCATGCGGACCGTCGGAAACCTTGACATTCGTGATACGGGGGTCGGCCTTTTCACTCCAACGTACCGTTCCCTGAGGCTGTGTATAAAGCCATTGCCCCTCGCGATAAATTCGGGATGCACAATAATAAATCCCCGTACTTTTCAGGTTCTTCAACACCTCGCCTAAAACCTTAAGTTCCGGAAGCATCGCCGCTAACGACTGCCCGATTCCGCTTGGTTTGCCGTCCGGGCCAAGCAGCGATTTCGAGTAGGGTTTGTAGCAACTGTTATAGGTCCAGTAAGAAAGTCCCGTAAAGCCATACGTCAGAGAGGCATAGGCCTGAAGACGAATCTCTGATTCGCTTGGTTCATGAAAAGGGCCGTCCGTCCAGGCAAATCCCTGCAGCCAATTCCAGTACGGCACGCCGGCGGCCAACGCTTTTTCGCGAATAATGGCCAGATTCTGATAAAACGTTCCAGCAGTTCCCCCTCGATAAAACGGATATTGATCATACATCAAAACATCCGGCTGAACCTCCGAGACCACTCGATCCACATACTCGAGATACAACTCCGGCTTATGGGTATATTCGGGAACCATGTCCTTGCCCCGCATTGCGCAATAAACCAATGTATCGGGAAGAACCTGACGGACCTTGGTCAAAGCCTTGCCCAACTCCTGCAATTCTCCTTCCGGATTTTCGTCGCCGATGGAAAGCCCCAGACATCCTTTATATCGGCTATAGAGAAACTGAGACCCCTTTACCGCTTCGTCGTCTTTTCCAGGCTTCCATCGATAAAACCAATGCCAACCCAATCCCATTTTCGCAGCTTGACCGAAAATGGCATCCGTCCAAGCCTCTTTTTTGGGATCGACCACCGCGAAAACTGAAGTAAACCCCATGGCCTTGTACTGCTCCATATCTGCCGGTGCGTCAATAATTGCATTTATGGTGAAAGGATGAGATTGCACCCATTGTTGACCACGACCCTGAGCATCGTTTTTTTCTGCAAAGACACTGCCTTTTATTCCGATTGACAAAACCATTATCATAACAACGAAGATGCAGCGCGGATGTCCCTTAAAGCAGAAATTAGCCATCTGATACCTCCAATGAGATTACCTTCTATCAGTATTTAAGAAGATCGAGTTCATTTTAAAGAACACGATCCGACGTTCGAATCACATCAAAATACTTCACCCGAACCTGGCGATAGATACGGCTCTTTAAAAAAACGATCGAATGCAGAATCTCGGTAGCTTTTCGAATCATCATCTCAAAATCACATATCCATTCGCGCACCCCAAGACGATAAAAATCTACTGTTCGTGGCGTAGGGCGCATATTCGACATGCTGATAATTTCTTTATACGGATAGAGAGAGGCGAGCTTTGTACTGGCATAACATCGGTCAAGAAATTCATCGTAAGGACAAAAAATAGCATCATAATTATCCGTCTTAAGAATATTCTCCAGCCGCAATGTATAGTCTTCAACCGCTCCGCAGGGATCGGAAAAATATCGATCAAAAAATTCATTCATCTGAAAATCAACAAAATCAAACCGATGATTTGCTGAAATATTTGCGGTTGTTTCACGCATGGATTGATACACTTCCTGGTATGTGCTGATTTTCAATGGATCAACCAGAATTAAAACCCGGTTCCATCCCTGTCGACCCAGATGAAGGACAATATCTCGCCCAGCCCCGACACAATCCATAACCACGCCTGGAATCTGAGCTTCAGGAAATATTCGATCTACAAAAACAATGGGAATTTTTTTTGAAATAGTCTGAAAAAAAGGCTACATTTTCATTGGTATCACAAGGCCACACTAATAGACCTTGAATAGTATTGTTTAAAAATTGTTTGATGACTTTTCGTTCCTGTAAAGGATCGTTATTACTGCTTTTAATAATGCAGTGGTTTTGTTTGTAATTGATAGCTTTTTCAGCAAAGCAATGCACCGACCCGGCAAAAGGGGAATTGGGATTGTAGGGATAAACAAAACCGAATGTCAATGGCGCTTTGTCTTCTTCAAACGTGGAGTTCACCTGAACACCAACACCTTGACGTTTCGTAATAAAGCCATCTTTTTCCAACAGATGAAACGCCCTCTGGATAACATTCACACTGACACCAAGCTCCGCCCCAAGATTTCGAACCGGAGGCAGATTCATTCCAGGTAAATAATCCCCGACACGAATGCGGCTTTTAATGACATTGGCCGTCTGAATATGTTTGGATATTCGTGAGAAGTCATCAATCACTTGCATCACTCCAATACAATACATTTGCATTACAGCAATATAGGATATATAAAAAAATGATCTTTGTCAAGTGTTCTGCTGAAAATTCCATCCAGACCTCAATAAATGATTTTTTTGTCCCAGAGAATGAGATTTAATGTCATGTTAAAAAGAGACTTCTGAAAAACTCACTCATTACCGGCACGACGCCGCGATTAAATCAAAGCATATAAACAGACATTTATAAAAACGTTGCACAGGAGAAATTTCGATGATCTAATGATATTGTGACCTTTATTATGGGGAAATCTGTTTTGAGAGGGGGAAGAAAATCATGGGTAAGAAAAAACGAACCGTACCGCCGCAGGCTCAGGAATTGCCGGGTGAAGAATCGGCGATGACACCAAAGCCTAAAAGCGGCGAAGAGACGTATCGGGGCGCAGGCAAACTCCAGGACAAGGTGGCTTTGATCACCGGCGGCGATAGCGGTATCGGCAGGGCGGTCGCCATCGCTTATGCCAGGGAAGGCGCCGATTTGGTGATCGTTTACCTCAAGGAACACAAGGACGCCAAAGAGACTCAGCGGCTCGTCGAAGCTGAGGGCCGAAGATGCCTGCTCATTGCGGGGGATATTGGCGATGAGGGGATTTGTCAGAGAATGGTGAAGGAAACCATCCGGCAAATGGGTCGGCTCGATATTCTGGTGAACAACGCCGCGGAGCAGCACGTTCAGGAAAGCATTACGAAAATCACCCGCCGGCAATTGGAAAAAACGTTCCGCACAAATATCTTTTCGATGTTCTATCTGACCAAAGCGGCTCTGAAATTCTTGAAAAAGGGAAGCGCGATTATCTGCACCACGTCCGTCACCGCTTATCGGGGCAGTCCGCAGCTGCTTGATTACTCCGCCAGCAAGGGCGCGATCGTTTCCTTTATCCGCTCGCTGGCTATTCAACTGGCGGAAAAAGAAATTCGCGTCAACGGCGTGGCTCCGGGGCCGATCTGGACCCCGCTGATTCCCGCAACGTTTCCGAAAGAAAAAGTTTCGACGTTCGGTGCGGATGTGCCGATGGCCCGCCCGGGCCAGCCTGAGGAGGTTGCTCCCAGCTACGTCTTTCTTGCCTCGAACGATTCATCGTATATGACAGGGCATGTGCTGCATCCCGACGGCGGCGGTTTCGTGACGTCGTAAAGATGAAAAGTTAGACGTTGAGATTGTTTTAATGAAAAATTTGATAAACGCGGTCCCTGAGCCTGCCGAAGGGACGTATGGCGATATGCGTTTATTTG
>JAAZAW010000030.1 GCA_012514125.1 Phycisphaerae bacterium
CGTCCTGGTATTTCTGGTCCTGACGTTTATCGGCAGACCGGTGGCGGTTTTGCTGTGCACGGTCGTTGGCAATTTTTCATGGAAAGATCGTTTATTCATGAGCTGGAGCGGTATCCGCGGCGCGGTTCCTATCGTACTGGCCACCTATCCGCTGGCAGCAGGTGTTAAATACAGTCACGAGATTTTTAATATCATCTTTTTCGCTGTAACCCTTTCGGTTCTTGTACAGGGTACGACCATCGGTAAACTGGCCAATCTTTTGAAACTCGCCACAAAAGCCAAACCCAAATCCAAGCATTCCATGGAACTGGTAACGATGCTTGAGAGTAATCTTGAATTGATTGAAGTTACCATCGATGAAGAATTTTACACCGGGCAAGTTGCGATTTCCATGCTCGATTTGCCGGAAAATACGACGATAACCATGATCAATCGCAAAGAAGAAATTTTAGCTCCAAGCGGTTCGACGGTTCTTTTGCCGGGCGATGTTCTTTTTATTCTGGTGGTCCCCCATAAAATAAAAGAAGTTAAAGAAGCTATTTTCAAAAATTTCACGAAAAAAGAGTCTGCCTAGTGCGATCTTTCGTAAATCCGAGTGAAAAGATTTGGAGGGCGACACTTAAGGTCGTCCGATAACACTGAAAATGTTATTTTTATTGGTCTATTCAAGGATTTTGGAAGTATCACGTGCAAATTTCAAAATTTCTGGTATACTATGTTTCAGTAATGGATTGACTGTTGCAGGATCGAAACATCTTTACGGGATTCCGTTTTCATCCTCACGACTGGCATGGATCGCCAAACATTTGTAATTAAATGATTTACAGGTTTTGTTGCGCGATCAAAAGACTTCGGCACGGCGATTGCTTTCTCAGGTAAACAGAGTGTTATCTGGAAAAACAATATTGCAGGCCAAAGGAGCCGGTACCATGGAAAAACGAGAAGACACCGTCCAACAAAAGATCACTGAACTGGTCGCACAGATTCAAGGCATGCCCGAACCTACCCGCATGCGTCTGATGGAACTGGCGCAGGAAACCCAAAAACGCCACGATCAAATCAAATCGACTTTTACGCAGTTGCAAGATGGGATAGATTATCTTCGGCTGCACGTGAAATACCTGTTGTTCGACCTGGAAGCAACCCGCCGCGAAAATAATGAATTACGGAAGATGCTCGGACGATAATATTTCCTGATTGGCGGACCTGTCGGAAGGCTGTATCGCACCGAGCCGCTACGAAAGCCGGAACAGATTTCGATTTGCCTGTGAAGGCCAACCGGATCGGAGTTATTCTTCGATTTTCAGAGATTTGACTTCGAGAGGCGTTGTTATATCGGTGAAATCGGGGGGAAGAATTTCGAGCCGAAGGGTGTTGATTTTTCGTTCGGTGGCGTCGAGTACGGTAAACCGCAGATTTCGGTACTGGAAAGTTTCGCCTGTATCGGGGATGCGTCCGAGGCTCGAGAACAAAAATCCGCTGATGGTTTCGTAGTCTTCTGTTTCGGGCACATCCAGATCGTATTCATCGTTGAGTTCGTCAACGCGCGCTCTTCCGTCGATTTCAAGAATGTCGGCCTGGACCTGCCGGACCAAAGGCAGTTCGGCGGTTTCGTATTCATCGCTGATTTGTCCGACAATCTGTTCGAGGACATCTTCAAAAGTGACCAGCCCAAGTGTTCCGCCATATTCGTCGAGCACAATGGCGATGTGCAGTTTTTTGCTTCGAAACTCGCTGAATATCTCACGCAGGGGTTTGGTTTCGGGCACGAAATAGCACTGCCGCATGATCTGCCGCATATCGAAGCCATTGACGCTCGTACCGATAAAAGGCAATAAATCCTTGACGTACAACATGCCGATAATGTTGTCGAGATTTTCTTCATAGACGGGCATTCGGCTGTGACCCTGGTCTAGAATGATCTTTTTGACCCCGTCGAGGGAAGCGGCGGCGTCGAGGGCAACGATTTCGGTACGAGGAGTCATGATCTGCCCCACCGTTGTCGATCGCAATTCGATGACCGATTCGATCATTTTTCGTTCAATTGTATCAACCACGCCTTCGTCTTCGCCTTCCTGGACCGCTTCGAGGATATCCTGCTGAGCTTGTTCATCTTCGATGTTGGCGGTCAGGCTTACGCCCGATAGCCGACGAACCAGAATATCCACCGCGTGCATCAGTCCAAGAAAAGGCAGTGAGATTTTTTCCGAGACATAAAGGATGGGAATTGAATAAGCCAAAAGTTTGTCGGCGGCGTATCGGGCTATTGCATGGGGGAACGCGACCGAAAACATTGACAAGATCAGGAGTGATAAAACAAAAGCCTGGATCAACCCCTGCATGGTCAGATCGCCTTGGGTGATGACCCAAGCCATGATGGTGACCAGAGCCAGATTGGCGGTTGTACGCACGATGGAACACATTAAAATCAGGTCGTGCTGGTGTTCCTGAAGATAAATCAGCCGATTGGTTTTTTTTCTTTTCGTGAGCAGCTCTTCGAGTTTGATTCGCGAAAAGTTTCTCAATGCAAAATATGTTGCAGAGTAAAAGCAACTAATCAAAACTGCCATGGAAAGGCCCAAATAGGACCAGTGACTCACTGAAATCTCCTCGTATAAAAACTCCGTTGAGCGTAATGAGCGATCATTATCGCGTTTTCTGCCATATCACGCCAACCCTTTAATACTAATTCCATTTACTTCGTGCGCGGGGGCTAATGTCACGATATCCCGATTTCGAAGCTCATACTGCCTGAAATAGTTTATTGACATTAAAG
>JAAZAW010000031.1 GCA_012514125.1 Phycisphaerae bacterium
AAACCGGGTTAAAAGGGCTTTTCACACACGTTCTAAGGGATCGAGCTTGGCCTTATTGTCTCGCGGTCGGCGAATTTATCGCGTCTCTGCTGGAAAAAGGAGGAGACGGCAAACTGAAACTGCCGTTGTCCACTTCTCCCGAAATTCATGCTAATCATCTCGATGCCTTTTTGACGCCCAATTCCAATTATGATCTTTCTTTGATTTATGCACTTTTTGCCGCTCTGATCGAAATGGCCCAGGCCCTCGGTGATACTGCTTCACAGACGCGGTGGCAGGATATCTTTGATCATCTCGATGAGGTGGCAGTGGAAATTCATGCAAATGGATCGCCGGGGGCACTTAAACTTTCGCGGATGAAATTCTTCAGGAATCTCACCGTCACTTTTCTCATTTGATGGCCATTTATCCCCTTGGATTTCTGAATGTGGAAGGTTCTGATCGGGACAAACAAATTATTCGAGAATCTCTGCTCCAGATCGATCAACTGGGGACGGGCTATTGGTGTGGGTACAGCTTTACATGGATGGCTTGCCTGGCGGCGCGAATCGGTGAGAGCGGCAGGGTGCTGTCGATGCTTGACTTGTATCTTCGAGGATTTATCTCTCGCAACGGATTTCATTTGAACGGTGATTACAAAAATCTGGGTCTATCACGATTTAAATACCGCCCGTTTACCCTGGAAGGAAATTTCGCCGCTGCTCAGGCAGTGCATGAAATGCTGCTTCAAAGCTGGGGAGGGACGATTCGAATTTTTCCCACTGTCGTTGAGGACTGGCAGGATGTGGCATTCAGCGGGCTTCGAGCGGAAGGGGCTTTTCTGGTTTCCGCTCAACGAGAAAATGGATGTACCGTTCGGGTTCGCATCGAAACGGAGCGGGACAACCTTCTGAAACTGAAAAATCCGTTCGGCCGATGTCCAGTCCGCTGGAGTGGCAAAGAGCCTGAGAAATTAGGAAACGATTGCTATCGATGTCGATTGAACGCCGGAGAATATCTGGAAGGCGAAGTTCTCAATTCGTCGGCTTGATTCGTTCCAAAATGGTCAGGTCATACAAAACACCAGGCACTGTAAAATTTACTAATCCACTTTTAAGCTTGTTACCGCATTAAAAAGAGTCAACTTTCGGTCGCTGAGTTTGCGATTTTCGACCAAAGCCCAAAGGCCGACAGCGGTCGCTGGGGAAAATTGAAGCGATAGGGCGTCGGCAGGTCAATGACCTTTTGAATCCGAATATAAACTTTAATTATTATAATGTTCGCAGGAAGATTTCGGGGGTTCCCCCGCGTTCTCGTTGACGTCCCCCGCTGCGTCGTTGACCTCCACATCGCCGCCGTTGGTGTCCCCCGTTGGAGCGTTGATTTCTCCGACGTCATCGTTGATCTCCCCGACGCTGCCGTTGATGTCCCCGGCCGGCTCGTGCGCCGAAACGATGACAGGATTAATCAGCCTAAAAGGTATAATATGTTTGTAATTTATGTGATCGCAGCTTGGGGCTTCGAGTCGATCGAAAGAAATTGGGCTTTACTCAATGTCGATGGTTCTGCAGGTCGGTGGTTCGGAGTTTGTGGTTTTTGGGGATGCAGGGACAGGCATATCGAACAACTTCCTCTGTTTTTTGATTTCAAATTTTACTGAAACGCATACAATTTAGTGTAAGCAGGAACGGAGAGGATGATCCTGATTTTTCGATTTTCTGAAAGTAGAAAGACAATGAATATCAAAGAAACCATAGAAGAAAAAATCATGAAGCTTAAACGTCAGAGGCGAGCGGTAATTCTCGCTCATAATTATCAGGCGGACGAGGTCCAGGAGATGGCGGATTTTACGGGGGATTCCCTGGAACTGAGCCAGCGGGCGGCGAAGATCGAAGCGGACGTGATTGTCTTTTGCGGTGTCCACTTTATGGCGGAGACGGCGTCGATTTTATGCCCTGAAAAGATCATCCTGCTTCCCGACAAGACGTCGGGCTGTCCGATGGCGGATATGATCAACGCCGATCAACTTCGAGAGTTGAAGGCGAAGCATCCGGATGCGCTGGTGGTTTGTTATGTCAATTCCACGGCGGAGGTCAAAGCGGAATCGGATTATTGCTGTACGTCGGCCAATGCCGTCGCTGTCGTCAGGAGTATTCCGGAAGATCGGCAGATCATTTTTGTCCCCGATAAATTTCTGGGTCAGCACGTGATGTCGCAGACGGGGCGGTCGATGATTTTATGGCCGGGATATTGTCCGACTCACGCTCGGATTTCCGAAGAAGATATTCTTCGCGAAAAGCAGTCGCATCCCGGCGCGTTGGTGATGGTGCATCCGGAGTGCACCAATCCGGTTCGGGCGGCTGCCGATCAGGTTCTTTCGACGGGTCAGATGTGCCGGTTTGTTCGTAATTCGCCTGTGGAAGAGTTCATTGTCGGGACCGAATTGGGCATTATGTATCGGTTGAAAAAAGAAAACCCGGGCAAGAGATTTTATCCGGCGAAGGAAAGTGCGGTGTGTCCGAATATGAAAAAAATAACACTGGAGAAAATTCTCTGGTCGCTGGAAGATATGGAGTATGAAGTACGTGTTTCAGATCAGGTACGTGAACGAGCCAAGCTGGCGTTGGATCGAATGATGGCTCTGAGCGTATGACGTCGAGAAGACATTTTGTGAATGAAGGAAGGAAACAACCATGTGGGATTATACCGATAAAGTGAAAGATCATTTTCGTAATCCTCGGAATGTCGGGACGATACCCGACGCTGACGGTGTGGGCGAGGTTGGTTCGCTTGCGTGCGGCGATGCGCTCAAACTGACGTTTAAACTCGATGAAAAAAAGGAACGGATCGTTGATGCGAAGTTTCAAACCTTCGGCTGTGCCAGTGCAATCGCTTCGTCGTCGGCATTGACGGAAATCATCAAAGGCATGACTCTCGAACAGGCTGCCAAGGTTACCAATCAGGATATTGCGGAATTTCTGGGCGGTCTGCCGGAACAGAAGATGCACTGTTCGGTGATGGGGCGTGAAGCTCTGGAAATGGCGATTGAAAATTACAAGACAGGTCGGACGGAACGCAAAGAACTCGAAGGCAGAGTGGTTTGCACCTGCTTTGGGGTGACGGAAAATGAAATTGAGCGTGTGATTCGAGAAAACAGCCTGTCCACCGTTGACGAGGTGACTCATTATACCAAAGCAGGCGGCGGTTGCGGGGGGTGCAGGGGTGAAATCGCGGAGATCATCGCCCGTGTTCGAGGAGCCTCTGTTGAGGAAGAGAAAACCAAGCCGGCGAAAAAACCGCTGACGAATATTCAGCGAATCAAACTTATTGAAGAGACGATTGACAGTGAAATTCGTCCGCTTTTGCAGCAGGACGGTGGGGATATCGAGTTGATCGACGTTGAAGGTCCGCGAGTCAGTGTTTCGCTTCGGGGAACCTGTGCCCGGTGCCGAATGGCGGAGTTCACCATGAAGGATGTTGTCCAGGCAAGGTTGCGAGAGTTTGTAACCGAGGATATCATCGTCGAGGAGGTCAAGCCATGAGGAATGTTTATCTGGATAATAACGCGACCACGAGTATCGCTCCGGAAGTGCTCGAAGCCATGATGCCGTATTTGACGGAACTTTGGGGTAATCCGTCGAGTATGCACACGTTCGGCGGTCAGGTTCATACCGCCATCGATCGCGCCCGTGAGCAGGTGGCGGCGATTATCAACGCCGATCCGACGGAAATAATTTTCACCAGTTGCGGCAGTGAGAGCGACAACATGGCGATTCGCGGTTCGGTTGAAACCGTCGTGGGCTATCCGCACATTGTTACCACTCGCGTTGAACATGCAGCCGTTCTGGCGACATGCCAATATTTTGAAAAACGCGGATGTCCGACCACCTGGCTTGGGGTGGATGCACAGGGGCAGTTGAATCTCGATGAACTTCAGCAGTCGCTTCGCCATGACACCGCGATTGTCAGCATCATGTGGGCGAACAACGAAACGGGCCTTATGTTTCCCATCGAGCAGATCGCCCAGATCGTCAAAGCCGCCGGCAAGACGTTTCATACCGACACGGTGCAGACGGTTGGGAAGATTCCCATCGACGTTCGTCAAATTCCGATTGATATGCTGGCGATTTCAGGTCACAAACTTCATGCGCCCAAAGGCATCGGCGCGACCTATATCCGCAAGGGCACTCGCGTCAATCCGTTGATTCTCGGCGGCCATCAGGAATTCGGCAAACGCGCCGGCACGGAAAACGTTCCTTACATTGTCGGTTTGGGCAAGGCCTGCGAACTGGCGATGAAATATATGGAAGAGGAAAACACCCGTGTTCTGGCGATGCGAGATCGTCTGGAAGAAGGTATTTTGCGAAGCTGTCCGGACGTCCGCGTCAACGGCGATCGGAAAAATCGATTGCCCAATACCACGAATATCAGTTTTGAATATATCGAAGGCGAATCGATTCTGCTGATGCTCGACGATTTGGGTGTGGCGGCATCTTCCGGCTCGGCGTGTACGTCAGGTTCGCTGGAACCTTCTCACGTGATGCGTGCGATGGGCGTGCCGTTTACCGCGGCCCATGGCTCGATTCGTTTCAGTCTCAGCCGATATAACACCGACGACGATATCGATCATGTCATCAAACATATTCCATCTATTGTCAAACGGCTGCGCGAACTCTCGCCGTTCGTGCCTTCGCAGGCAAAGTAAAAACGGCCACCACACGATATAAAAATAGACGAGTCGGTTCAAAAATGAGCCGGCTCGTTTTTTACCTTTGCGTTTCTTCGGCAGACTCAGGGACCGGGAAAGCCTTTGTTTTCCGGCAAAAGAATTTTATTTGCGAAGACAGATTCAGGGTTTAAAAGTATGGTGATATTAAAA
>JAAZAW010000250.1 GCA_012514125.1 Phycisphaerae bacterium
AAATCGATGAGGAACATCTTTCACCTCGCGATGCCGCAATTGAGGCGATGCGGGAAATTACCGGACCGGTTATCGGCATTACGCTTGTCCTTATGGCGGTGTTTTTGCCGACCGCATTTTTGCCGGGCATTACCGGCCAGATGTATAAACAATTCGCTCTCACCATCGCGGTGACAACGTTCATCAGTGCGATCAATGCCCTGACCCTCAAGCCCGCGCAATCGGCGTCCATGCTTCGGGCACGAAGCGGTCGGCCCAACATTTTTGCTCGAGGCTTCAACAACGTCTTTGGAAAATTGACTGATCGATACAGTAAAACCGTCGGTCTGGCAATTCGGCGCACGGCGATGGTATTAATGATTTACATCGGCATGGTCGCTCTTGCAGCCATCGGTTTTGTGAAATTGCCCACCGGATTTATTCCCCCGGAAGATCAGGGTTTGCTTTTCGTAAATTTTAAACTTCCTGAAAGCGCCTCGATGCCAAGAAATGATGCTTTGATCGCCAAGGCGTTTCAAGCGGTCAAACAAGTGCCCGGTATTTCCGACGCCGTATTTATCGGAGGCTATTCCATTCTCGATGGAAACTTCGGTTCGAATTTCGGCTCGGCGTTCATCACACTCAAGCCTTGGGAAGAGCGTTACACTAAAGAAAACCGCGAGACTCAAACCGCCGATGTGATTACCGATCGATTGCGTATGGCCTTTTCAAAAATACAAGACGGTATGATCGTCGCTTTCGAGCCGCCTGCGATTTTGGGGCTCGGCAGCGCTGGCGGATTCCAGATGCAGGTGCTTGATAAGAGAAACCTGGGGCTCGATGCGCTGGAAGAAATCACCACTAATCTAACCATTCAAGCCAATCATCAACCCGACCTTACGAACGTCAACACACGATTTCAAGCACGGTCACCTCAGCTTTTTGCCGAGGTGGACCGCGTGAAGGTCAAAACCCTGGGCATTCCTCTTCAAACGGTCTTCGATACCATGCAGGCATATCTGGGATCGACCTACATCAACGATTTTAATCTCTTCGGCAGAGTCTACCAGGTCCGCACACAAGGCGACGTCTCATTTCGCGCGGCACCGGAAGACATCAAACGACTTTACGTCCGCACGCCTCAGGGAGCCATGGTGCCGATGAGCACACTGGTGAGCGTCAACGAAACGCTCGGACCGGCGACCATCGTTCGTTACAATCTTTATCCCAGCGCCGCCATTAACGGTGAAGCGGTTCCGGGCACAAGTTCCGGCCAGGCGCTTTCCACCATGGACAAACTCGCCGAGTCTTTATTGCCCGCGGGCGCGGGTTGTGAATGGACGGGTATGGCCTATCAGGAAAAACAAGTCGGCTATACCGCAGTCATCGCGTTTATCATGGCGGTCCTGATCGTGTTTCTCGTCCTGGCGGCACAATATGAAAGCTGGTACAATCCGTTCGCAGTTGTTCTGGCGGTTCCGATGGCCTTGCTCGGTTCGGTGATCGCGCTTTATATTCGCGATATGGACGTGAATATTTACACGCAGATCGGTTTGGTGTTGCTTGTCGCATTGGCGGCGAAGAATGCGATCCTGATCGTCGAATTCGCGCGTGAAGCCAGGGCCAAAGGCATGTCGATTTCCGACGCCGCCGTCGAGGGTTCCAAGCTTCGATTCAGGCCCATTCTCATGACCTCATTTGCGTTCTCGATGGGTGTCGTGCCGCTGGTCGTCGCCACCGGAGCCGGCGCCGCAAGCCGAGTGGCCTTGGGAACGGCGGTTTTCGGCGGAATGCTCGCAGCGACGTTCTTTCCGATTTTCTTCGTTCCGGTATTTTACGTGGTTTCACAACGTATTTCGGAATACATGGCTAAACGAAAAAATTAAACCTAAGCTTATGCCGTGATCTTTAACTGACATCGAGTGTTTTCGGTGTTTTTTTACTTATTTCCCTCTCGACGAATTCTCATAGACCCTATAAAATGAGTCTGATTTTTCAGGCCCGAGGTACAGCGATAAACAAATGAACAGTTTAAATAAACACCCGTTAGTCTCGATCGTTATTCCGACGTATAATTATTCCGCATACATCGGAACCGCGATCCGTTCCTGCCTCGAACAGCGTCATCAGCCTGTTGAAGTGATCGTTGTCGATGACGGTTCGACAGACGGGACCAGCGAATTGATCCAGAAAGAGTTCGGTGATAAAGTCGATTATCTTTATCAGTCCAATCAGGGTGTTTCTTCCGCCAGGAATCGTGGCCTTGCACGAGCCAAAGGCGAATTTATCATTTTTCTTGATGCCGATGATTATCTGACCCCGGACGCCGTTACTCTGCGGCTTGGCCCCATGCAGGAAAATTTGGACATCGGTATTGTCATCACGCAAAATTACACACGGGAGGAAAATTGTACCCATTTGCGGTATCGCCCAAAACGGAAAACAGATCAGATCGCAGCGAATCTGTATAAAGCGTTGCTGCTTAAGCGCATCTCTTTTGCCACTTGTGCCGCGATGATGCGGACGGATATAGCTCGCCGTTTTGAATTTCCCACTCGGATTTCCAACGGCGAAGATGTTGCATTTTTCACAAAAATTCTTTTTTCAACCAAAACCTATTACCTGGCCAAACCTACAGCCGTCGTCCTCAAACATTCCGATAGTCAGCGGTACAATATTGAGAAAATTAAAAAACAGAATATGAATCTTGTCATGGAAATTTTCGACGATCCATTCTATGGCGGAAGACTCGAACCTCTGCGAAAGGATTTCACGTCGGGTCGATTTCTCTCACTGTCGCGAAGCATGTATCTTTCGGATGAAAAACACCTGGCACGACAATTTTATCTCGAAGGTATCTGCGCCAAACCCATCAACATCTTAAAGTTGAACTATCTGACCAAATTTTTGCGTTGCTGGATATAAAGGTGGATCAGAGTTTCTTGCCGATCGCGCCGAACTTGCGTTCGCGATTGGCGTAATCTTTCAAGGCCAGGTGCAATCGATCTTCCACAAAATCAGGCCAGCAAACCTCATCGATATAAAATTCCGAATATGCCAATTGCCATAAAAGATAATTGCTCAACCGGCGCTCCCCTGCGGTTCGAACCACCAAATCCGGATCGGGCATACCTGCGGTATAGAGATGATCCGTAATCAATTTCTCAGATACATCACCCGGTGAAAGTTCGCCCCGGGACACCTTTCCGGCAATCGTCCGCACCGCATCGGTGATCTCAACGCGCGAGGAATAATTCAACGCCAACGCCAGCGTTAATCCCGTATTGTTTGCTGTTTCGTCAATTGTGGATTGCAATCGTTTCTGGACCGTTTCGGAAAGTTCCTGCTTGCGGCCAACATGTCGAAGTCGAACCCCAAGCTTCATCATCTCCGGCAATTCGCGAATTAAATAATCCACGCACAGTCCCATCAGAAAATTCACTTCCTCGCGAGGCCTTTTCCAGTTTTCCGTACTGAAGGTGTAAAGCGTCAGATACCGAATTCCCAGCCGGGTGCACTCACGCACCATTCGCTGAACGATTCTGGCGCCTTCGGCATGGCCTTCGACTCGGGGCAATCCCCGACGCTGGGCCCAGCGCCCGTTTCCATCCATAATCATGGCGATATGTTCGGGCAACTGTTCGGGTTTAAGACCTAATATTTTTTCCGCATCGTCGGTCATTAACATGGATTCCTTTTACAGATTGAGCGACAACGTCTGATCGCGTTCCGGCCCGACACTGGCAATTTTGATCGGGCACCCCAAAACTTCCTGAAGTCGGCGTAAATAATTGATCGCGTTTTTCGGCAAATCTTCCTGTCGAGTCGCGGTTGTAATTTCTTCCGGCCAACCCGGCAATTCTTCATAAACAACTTCGGCTCTTTCCAGCAGGTTGCTGTCGCTTGGGAAAAAATCCAACACTTTACCGTCGATTTTGTACTGTACCGCGATCTTGATCGTGTCAAGTCCGCTGAGCACATCCAGCAACATGAGCGACAATGAATCGATCCCGCCGATCATGATCGAGTATCTTACCGCCACGGCATCGAACCAGCCGCAGCGTCTGGGCCGACCGGTTGTCGTGCCATATTCGCGTCCGCGTTCGCGAATATAATTCCCGACCTCATTACTTTGTTCCGTCGGGAACGGCCCGGCTCCAACGCGTGTCGTATACGCCTTGATAATGCCGAGAAACTCGTTGACACACCTGGCAGGAACGCCCGTTCCGGCACTTAATCCGGCGGATGTGGAATTCGAGCTTGTGACATAGGGATACGTTCCGTGATCGATATCCAGCAACGCTCCTTGCGCGCCTTCAAACAGGATTCGCTTGCCCTGTGCGATGCTCTTGTGCAGCAATTCGACCGTATCACACACAAAAGGCTTGAGCTGATCGGCATACGTGCAATATTGATCGTAAATCGCCTTCCAGTCCAGATCGCCCTTGCCGTAGAGCGCTTGAAACATGATATTTTTATCATTGACAATCGCCTGAAGTTTTTCGGCAAAGTGCTTCCGGTCGTAAAGTTCTCCCAATCGAATGCCGTGGCTTCGTGAAGCTTTGTCCGAGTAGCAAGGTCCGATACCCCGGCACGTCGTACCGATACCTTTGTTCCCCAGACGCTCTTCGCTGAGTTTATCCTGAAGTTTGTGATATGGAAAAACCACATGGGCTTTGTCGGAAATTTTGAGATTGTCCGCCACTTTCACCGATCGGCTGTGAAGGATATTGATTTCAGTCAAAATCACTTCCGGATCGAGCACCACGCCGTTGGTAATCATGGCTGTCGCAACGGGTGATAAAATACCCGAGGGAATCAAGTGCATGGCGAATTTTTCTTTCCCGACGACAACGGAATGTCCGGCATTGGCCCCTCCGCCATATCGAACCACCAGGTCGAATTGGCCTGCAGGTCCGCCGGGATCGGTGAGTAAATTGACAATCTTACCCTTACCTTCATCACCCCACTGCAAACCAATCACGCAGACGTTCCCTGGTAAATCTATTTTCATGCTTTTACATTCCTGTCAATAATTACCTATATACACAGAAAAAGTCAGCGCGAAGGCTGACTCTCCCATTATTAACATTACCTCGATATCCTAGCTTGCAACGGCACTGAATTCAAGCCTTTATCAAACTCAAAAAAGAGGGCGGGATTTTAAAACCCGCCCTCTGATAACAACATCATTGCTTTTTCAGACCATCGAAACAAGGGTTTCTTGTTAACCGGCTTCTTCTTCATCCGCCTTGGGTTTGTACTGTTTGACGATTTCCTGTTGAATATTCGGCGGCACCGCATCGTAATGCGAGAGTTCCATCGAATAACTGCCCTGCCCGCCTGTTACCGATCGAAGTTGCGAGTTATATTGGGCCACTTCCGACAGCGGGACCTGTGCTCGGATCACCGCCATATTACCCGGCATGATGTCCTGTCCCAGAATTCGGCCGCGACGTCCGGACAAATCGCCTGTGATATCGCCGACAAACTGCGCCGGCACGGTTACTTCCATCGTCACTACCGGTTCGAGCAATACGGGTTTGGCTTTTAAAATCGCTTCTTTCGCCGCGAGTTTTCCCGCAATGCGAAACGCCACTTCCTTGCTATCGACCGGATGATGCTTGCCGTCATACACCCGCACGCGAATGTCCTGTAACGGGAACCCTGCGATAACACCTTGCTCCATCAGATCATGAATGCCTTTTTCCACCGCCGGCAAATATTGCCCCGGAATCGATCCACCAAAAATTTCATCCACAAATTCAAATCCTGCATCGCGTTCCATCGGTTCGACTTTCAAGTATACTTCACCAAACTGCCCGGCGCCGCCAGTTTGTTTCTTGTGTCGGTAATGCCCTTCCGCCAACGCTGTAATCGTTTCATGATATGGAATCTTCGGCACTTTTGTGTTTACTTCCAGTTTGAACCGTTTCTCCATCCGTTGCAGCATCACACGCAAATGCAGATCGCCGATCCCTGAAACCACCAATTCGTTGGTTTGACGATCATGCGTTACCTTAAATGTCTTATCTTCTTCCGACATGCGGGCCAGCACACCGCTGATCTTCTGCTCATCGCCTCTGCTCTTGGGTTCAATCGCCAATGAGAACATCGGCACCGGCAAATTTACCGCCGCCAACACACCGGGCTTACCTACATGAAGCATATCACCATATTTGAGGTCTTCGAGCTTGCCCAACGCACAAAGCATCCCCGCAGACGCTTCGGGAACTTCATGATTCTCCGACCCGCGAACCAAATACACATGGCCCGCACGGGCGCTGCGTTTTTCATCATTGATTTGAAAATTCGTATCTGCCTTGAGCTGACCGCTATGAATGCGGAGCAGAGAATATTTAATGTTGCTCTTCGGATCAGAATAAATTTTGATGACTTGTGCAATAAAAGGTCCGTCTGCTTTAGGTTCGATCGTTTCTTTGGTCTGAGAATCGCCTTGCCCACTGATCAACGTGCGTTTTAACCCCTGAGCAGGGTTCGGACACGCATCGACCATAAAATCCATCAGCTCTGCAACACCCACACCGCTCCGTGCCGATGTAAAAAGAATCGGAATCACCGCACCGGATGCAATCGCTGTTTTCATTGCCGCATTGATTTCATCCGCGGAAATGATCTCACCGCCCAGATAGCGCTCCATCAACTTTTCATCTGTTTCCACAATCGCGTCCATCAACGCCGTCTTGGCTTCTTCCACATCACTGAAATCCGTATCACCCGAACCCGCCAGGCAATTGATCACCGCCGTGCCCCCGTTGGCAGGCAAATTCACGGGTAAAAGATTTTTACCGAAAGATTCCCGAAGATTGTCCACCAGGGTGCCCAAATCGATATTCTCGTGATCAATCTTGCTGATGACCACCATCCTTGCCAATCCATAATCCCCTGCCGCGTTAAACATCTTACGTGTGTTGACTTCAATTCCGGTGGCGGCAGAAACCACGATCATCGCCGTTTCCGCCCCCGCCAAACTCGTCAAAGCCTGACCGATAAAATCAGGATAACCCGGGGTATCAATCATATGGATACGGGAATCCTTGTAATCAAACCAGACACTCGCCGCATCAATCGAATGATGACGTTCCTTTTCCAGATCGTCAAAATCGCATACCGTGTTACCTTGTTCAACCGTCCCCACTCGGGCCGTCACACCGGCTTTGTGGAGAAAAGTTTCCACCAAAGTTGTCTTACCACTGCCGCCATGTCCCGCAAGGACAAGATTTCTGATCTTATCTATCGTCGTGCTCATTAAGAACCTCCCAAATAGCTATTCGTGACTGTGTCCGAAACAGATTCAGTATGTCATAAAAAACTTCCAGGAGCTGCGCTTTTAATAAACGCACTCAGGTAAACAACACCAGTATATCCTTTTATCCGTTCCAAACAAGAGGTTTACAAAAAAGTTATGTTTTTTGTAAACCTGTCCTCTCTGAAAATATCTTTATGCTTTCTTTCTTCCAAATTATCAATATAATAAATCATTTAATTTGTTGAGTATGCCATAGATAAAAGGTCAGTAAGAATATTATGGATATTTTTGCCGCCGATCTTTGATCAGAAACAAAACCCGTTAACTTTTTGTTTTTTAAGGATGTGTTATATGACAAAAATTACATTTATGGGCGCAGGAAGTACCGTGTTCGCCAAAAACATTATCGGTGATACCATGCTCACCGAAGCCCTGCGTGATGCCCAGATCGCCCTGTATGATATCGACGCGACACGCCTCAAAGAATCCAAGCTCATGCTTGATAACCTCAACACCAATATCAACAATGGCCGAGCCACGATTACCACTCACTTGGGACCTAAAAACCGTAAACAGGCCCTTAAAAACGCTTCATTCGTCGTCAATGCCATCCAGGTTGGAGGCTACAAACCCGGCACCGTGATCGACTTTGAAATTCCCAAAAAATACGGCCTGCGACAAACCATCGCCGATACCCTCGGCATCGGCGGCATCTTCCGTACCTTGCGAACCGCACCCGTCATGCTTGACTTTGCCCGCGATATGCAGGAAGTCTGTCCCAACGCCTGGTTCCTGACGTATACCAACCCGATGGCCATGCTAACCGGCGCAATGATCCGTTTGGGGGGTATCAAAACCGTAGGCTTATGCCACTCGGTCCAGGCTTGCGTGCCCGGACTTCTGAGCAATCTGGGAATGGATAAATCGGTAAAAAAAGTCAAAGCTAAAATCGCCGGGATCAATCACATGGCCTGGCTGTTGGAAATCTCCGAAAAGGGCAAGGACCTCTATCCCGAAATCAAAAAACGCGCCGCCAAAACATTGACTCAATGGCGTAAAAAAGGTGAAAAAAATTGGGATATGGTTCGTCTGCAAATGATGCTCAACTTCGGCTATTACATCACTGAATCATCAGAACATAACGCCGAATACGCCCCTTACTGGATCAAACGAAACTATCCGAAGTTGATCAAGGAATACAACATCCCTCTGGACGAATATCCCCGCCGATGTGTTGAACAGATCAAAAATTGGAAAAAACAACGTGAGGAAATTGTAAAAAATACAAAACTGACTCATACACGAACCCACGAGTACGGCTCCTATATCATGGAGGCCATTGAAACCGATCAGGCAATCAAAATTAACGGCAACATCATGAACACCGGCCTGATCACCAACCTGCCGCAAAACGCCGTAGTCGAGGTCCCTTGCCTGGTCGATCGCAACGGCGTTCAAGGGTGCTACGTCGGTGATTTGCCCGAACAATGCGCCGCTCTGAATCGTACCAATATCAACGTCCAGCTTATGACGATTGAAGCCGTTCGGACATTGAAAAAAGACGCTGTATATCAGGCCGCCTATCTCGACCCGCATACCGCCGCGGAACTTTCTATGGACGATATCCGCAGCATGTGCGACGATGTATTCAAAGCTCACGGCAAAATGTTGCCAAAGTTCAAATAAGTATCTTTTCATCAAAAACAAAAGGGCGGCCTCATTAATTTGAGTCCGCCCTTTATTTTTTAGGTTTGCTGAATAATACGCTTTCGATTTAATCGTGCCCCAGCATTGTAAACTTTCATATTTTTTATTCGTGTTTTAAGCGGCTGGAGCTAATGCTTCCAGCAGGACGATCTCGTGCTGATGTTCCTCATCCCTGAAACACTTTTCTGTCTATTCAGTTTCCAAACTTTATTTTGGACAAAAGTGGGTTATGCTAAAATTCTTATTTTGCCGTTTGACAGCTCCCGCAACTGTTTTGCCCGCCGCACGAATGACTTCGATAATTGGTGATCGTCATGACTTTGTCCATCAAGGTTTTTTCGCATCCTTCAACATAAAGCACATCACATTCGGTTCCGAGAATATAGGGATGTCCCGTCGCCCGCATCTTCGTCACATATTCCCCACAAGCTTTTCCGACATCGCCAATTGTGATCAAATCGTCCGAATAAAATTTCTTCGAAGGCAAGTTGCCGTAAAGCACAATATGGTCAGGAACGATCTTTGCATCTTCCCACAACACCCGCGAACTTCCCAGGCTCAACACCACAGGCTCAAGTGACGCAAATCCCTGAACCATTTCATTGGTCAATTCACCGCAACAGTGGAAAAAGAGGTCCACACCCGCCTCATCCATCGCCGCTTTGATCCGACGCAAAAACTTGAGCGCCAACCGCTCGAAAACATCCGATCCCTCCGCCATCTGTTTCGGCGAAATGTATACCTTGTTCGCCGCAGGTTCGGCAATAAAGAAAACTTTCGCTCCCGCAGATGCTTGCGCCTTGAACAATCGTAAAACCATCTCCACTGCCAGGTCCATCAGTGTTTCCACCATCTTGACCTGTTCGTCATCCTCGCCCGTCACTCCCATCCCTGCCAGATACACCGGCGTGATCGGATCCGACACCAGCTTCGTCATTAACGAAAACGGTCCGATGCTCATCCCCACGGGAATCAACTTCGTCTGCTTGGCGATATATCGCACCGCATCCACATTCGCCTGCAATCGTCGACTTAAAGGTCCTTCGATCCCTTTACGAATCTTTGCAACCTGCTCTTCCGTCGGACAAGTCGAAAAATGCCACGTCGGTATCTGGGCCTCCGTCAGTTCACCCATCGCCCCCAACATCATGGCCTTTTCCAAAAGCAGGTCCATCACCGGTAACGCCAAAGGCGTCTTATATCTTTCCGCAGCCTCCGCCACCACTCTACCCAAACGCACCCCGTCGTTCATGATTTCATGATGATCGACATGTTCCTTCAAAACAAGATCGGGCCCGATTGGAAAACTAATTCCCGATTTCGCCAGATTCAAATAATACTCTCGATCCATAACATAATCCTTTATACAAAATTCCTCTGTTCAAAATTGATTTTATGAGCGCGCAGACTCTCCGCGTTGCTTTAGTGATCGTTAAAGAAAATCCAGGCAAAACAGACCCCAGGCGCCTATAGTTGGGTAATCCAAATCCAATCGAAAGGAGTCTGATACGATTCTTACCGACATCTATGCCGGCAAGAATCGTATTTATATTACATATTTTTAAGAAATATCAAGCTGTCTAGTGACTCAACAATTATTTCTCGCAAAGCTTGCGCGCAAGATCCACCGAACTCGCTGCATCTGCCGAGTAACCCGTCGCCCCGATCTCGTAGGCGTACTGCTGGGTCACCGGAGCGCCGCCAATCATCACCTTTACCGACAATCCCGCGTTCTTGATCGCATTGACGGTCTCACGCATATACGGCATCGTGGTCGTCAACAAAGCCGACATCGCTACAATATCCGCGTTATGTTCCTGAGCCGCTGCGATAAACTTTTCGGTCGGAACATCCACGCCCAAATCGACAACTTCAAAATTCGCTCCCTTGAGCATCATCGCCACCAGGTTTTTGCCGATGTCATGCAAGTCGCCCTTGACCGTCCCGATCACAATCGTATGCTCACGCTTGATCCCAGCCGCCACCAACGCAGGTTCGAGCAATCCCATCGCCGTTTTCATCGCACGAGCTGCAATCAAAACTTCAGGAACATAAAATTCGTTGTTTTTGAACCGGCGACCTACTTCATCCATTCCCGTGGTCAGGGCTTGAAGAATTTCACCCGCGCCGACTCCCGCCGCCAACTGAGCACTTACAATCTCGCTGGCTTTATTACGGTTCCCTGAAATAATCGCATCGCTGAGTTCTTTCATCTGTGTCATGGCTGTTTTTTCCTCAAAAACTATAAAAGTCCTAATTAAATAAAGTCTATTGACTGAACAAACTATTCTATTAGCTCATCTTAAAAATGAATTTAACACAAAAAAATACAAATTTCTTGCACACTCAGCGCAATTTCTGGAACTTTTAGCTCATTCTATCGATTTGTTGAAATACAGTCCCGATCCCTGAATTTATAGTCTCTGAAACTACCCAAGAACGTTTCTACACTACGACCCCTGAGCCTGCGGTCCCTGAACCTGTCGAATGGATTGAAGTGCCTTCCTCCAACCCTCCAACCCTTCAACCCTTCACACGTTCACGCTTTTCCCCCTCCTTAACGCCCTAATCCCGCTTTTCACAAAAAAAGTCAAACGAGCAAAAGCAATCCTTCACGCCATCTTTCAGAGGCTAAGGAGAGGATAAACGAAAAAACAACCTCGTCATCATCCGAATCGACCAAACCATATAACCCATCATCCTTTGATTTTATCATAATCGGGTTTAAACCCATGACCTGGCGTATTACGTCCGAACGAATCAACGACAGAATTCCATATTCCTGTCATAGAAAAATCCTTGAAAACCCGATACAATAAATAATCAAAAGTATTTGAACGAAAATAAAAAACCATCAAAAACAACATGTCAAAATTAAAAATTAATATAGATGAATCTACTTTTAACCGGATACGTTCTCAATATGAATCGATATACCCCGTATCCCTGTGTGTCACGGATGTCCATGGAGATGTCGTCTGGGGTTTGGAAAAAACTCCACACCCGCACAATCCTCTCTGGTGCCACATCCGTGAGTGTGTTATCAATGAAGCCCTCCGTTGGGGCGTAACCATCCTCTATGATCAACCTCCAGGCTACTTCACCTGGGCGGTCCCCCTGATGTATAATGCCCAACTCACCGGAGGCCTTGTCGCCTGCTCACATGATTGCAACACCTTTGACGACGAAGGACAATCTCGCTTCAACCTCAACCAGGCTTGCCGAGATTTATATACCCTGGCCGTCAACGAAAATATTACCAACGATTCATTCCTTCTGGCCCGGCGTGAAATTCATCAACGCGAACAAAAACGCGCCGAAGCCATCCATAATCTAAAATCGCAGGCTTCTCACGATATCCTCAAACGATACCTCATCCGTGAACCGGCGATCGTCTCCGCCATTAAACGCGGCAATCGCAAACAAGCCGTCGAAATCATCAACATGACCCTGACCGAAATTTATTATCTCGGCGAAGATCGTCTCGATGTCATCAAAAGCCTCGTCATGGAACTCGTCGTCACCATGTGCCGAACCGCCATCGCACTGGGCGGCGCAACAATGGAACTCCTCGGCATCAATTATTCATCCCTGACCGACCTGTCAACCATCGACAATGAAGAACTCCTCGCCCGCTGGCTGGTGGGAATGCTTAACAAAATCATGGACACCATTGAACGCCAAACACAACCCGAATCGCTCGGAAGCCTCGAAAAAGGAATCGAATTCGTCATGACCCATTTCAGTAAACACATCTCTCGCGAACAGGCCGCCGAAAAAGCCTGCATGTCCGAATCGCATTTCGCCAGACTCCTCAAAGAAAAAACAGGCCTCTCCTTCACAGAATTACTCAACCGTGTCAGACTCGATCACGCCGCCGAACTCCTGAGAAAAACCGATGCGGGAGTTATGCAAATCGCCATCGATACAGGCTTTTCCGATCAAAGCTATTTCACGAGAGTCTTCCATAAACAGTTCGGCCAAACCCCAGGCCAGTATCGCGCAAAATATAAAAAATAAGAACGACACAATACGATCAATCCAATGTAAACCGATGGAACTCTTCACGGCAAGGTTGACCCGGACAAAAATCAATCGTGTGGGCCGACGGTGTGACCGTCATCGCTCCCTGCGTGCGAAAATGTAGAATCGTTTCCTCTTCATGCGAACAAATCGACAAAGGATAATTTTCGTGATCTTTCAGACAATTCTTTACATAATTCTCATCAATCCCATCGCCAGGCGCGTCAACCAGCAGTTGCTTTAATCGGGCCTCGCGAAAAACAGAACTGCGGGCAAATTCGCTCCCGCCCCGATCCGTCGGCTCAAGATTCTGTCGTGTCCGTTCCACAATCTTCGGATGTTGGAAATGATTCGCACAAACCAAAATCGGCTCTTCTTCCGTCAACTCCACCTGCTCGCCCGCCACCTCGATCAAAGCACTGTTATTACCACCATCACTCAGCAGCATGTTCACCGCACCCGCACGTTTCGGCGCTACCAGCAGATCCATCGCCGGATAATAATCCTCCATCCCCAACGCTTCAATAAATACCCCAATCACCGGAACGCCCACCTGCGGTCTGACGTTCGGCAGATGTCCCGATGCCGTAAAAGTCATCCCCAACCCAAAACTGTTCACTCCACAGCAACAACAAAAAGCCCCCAACCCCACAATCATCATCTTCGGCTCGCCTATCGGAGGCAAAAGCTCCGCAATATACCAATCCGGCAATTCCACATTAAAATCCCAGCATTGCCCAATGATCGCGCCCATATCCATCGCCGAACTCGACTTTACACAACACGCCGTACATCCCCCCATCGCTCCTTCAGGCCAATCACCCGCCGAATTGATATGCGTCAATTCCGGCAAAATCGCCTGCATCAGGATCTGCTCCATCGGCAGGTTCGCCCCTGCCGACATCCCCGCCAAATAATCATGCGCATGGTCCGAATATTCCTTGAGCGCCCGACCAACCTGCCGAACATATCCAATCACATTTTCCATCGATCCGAATCGGATCATAGTAAACGGATCGGAAAAATATCGACTGTTGAATTTTTCGATATCATGGGACACTTTTTCTCCGATTTGACGTCCCATGTCAAACCACGAACCACTTGCTTTATAATGTCGAATTGTTCTTTGGATCATGCGGTTGGACCTCCGATTTTATACACCCCCCGTTCACATTCTCCGGCTTCCCCATCAACGCTCGCTCGGTCCTTTTTTCCACCTGATGAATCTTACTGCGTTTACTCACATGAATATAAACCACCCAACTGATCAATACTATCGCCACCACCGCACCGATAATCTTTTCCACCGTCCCGACGTTCGCAGTAACTTTTTTGATGTTATCACTGAACCACCACCCGATAAACACCAACAGCGGAACCGTACACAACGCACCGCTGAAATCCACCAGCACAAATTTCCACATCGGCACCTTGCACATCCCTGCGGTCACGCACATCACCGATCGAATCCCCGCAAAAAATCGTCCAAAAAAAATAATCCAGTTGCCGCGTTTGCGAAATTGAAGTTTCATCTGCGCAATATGCGCCGAAGTCAAAAAGGATCGCAAAAACCTCAACTTCAACACACCCAAACCAAACCGTCTGCCCGCCAGATACAAAATAATATCGCCGCTCATCACCCCGATAAGTCCGACCAAAATCACATAAATCAATTCCTTACCCTGTAGCCGCGCTCCCGCACCACCCAGCAACAGCGGAATATCCTCAGGCAATGGAAACCCCAAACTTGCAATAAACAACAACAAGAGCATACCAATGTATAATCCCTTGTTGAGAATCACATCAAAATTGATCGTCAAAAAAGCCAGTATCGCCATTCACTCCGCTTTCAAAAATCCATCGCGCCTTATTCCGCCGCCAAACTCACCACGCCGGTTTTCTTCATCTTGAATTTATCTTTTCCGCTCCCACGCCCAAAGTTTCTCGCCCCCTTTTCTACGGATAAACTTTCCCCATCATCCGCGGAAACGCAATCGCCTCACGAATATGCTTAAGCCCGCAAATCCACCCCAGCGTCCGTTCGATCCCCAACCCAAATCCCCCATGCGGCACACTGCCGTATCGCCGCAAGTCCAGATACCACTCATAAGGTTCCGTTGCCAACCCCTCCTCCTTCATCCTCGCCAACAATCGATCCAATTCCTCCTCTCGCACCGACCCGCCGATGATCTCGCCCACGCCCTCCGGCGCCAGCAAATCAAAATTCTCCACCACCTGCTCGTTCGCACGATCCTGCCGCATATAAAACGCCTTCGTCATCCTCGGATAATGCGTCACAAACACAGGCCTCTCGTGCAACTTCGAAATAATCGTCTCGTCCGATCCGCCCAGGTCCTTCCCCCAATTAAATCCCTTCGCCAACTCCAGATGCAACGGTATATTCTTCAACGACTCGCGCGCCTCCGCAAGCTGATCGCGAATCTCAATAATCCTCGCCCCAAGCTTATCCTTCTGCCACGCCTTCGTCACCGTCGCCTGCTGCTGCGTACTCGCCTCTAACTCCGCCTCAAGCTCCGCAATCAACTTTTCCAATTGCGAATATTCCACCCGCAAAAGTTTCTCCGCCCTTGACCCATGCAAAATCTCCACCGCCTCGCTATACGTCACTCGTGCGAATGGCTTTTGCACCTTCTCCAATTTGCCGATATCCCGCCCCAGCAATTCCAAATCCGACCGATTCTTCTCCAGCACCTTCCCCACAATAGAACAAATAAAATCCTCCGCCAACTCCAGCAGTCCATCCAGATCAATAAACGCCACCTCCGGCTCCACCATCCAGAACTCCGTCAAATGCCGCCGAGTCTTCGATTTCTCCGCACGAAACGTAGGCCCAAAACAATACACCTTCCGCAACGCCATCGCCGCCGATTCCAGATAAAGCTGACCCGTCTGCGCCAGATATACAGGCTGTCCAAAATAATCCACCTCAAAAAGCGTCGAAGCCCCTTCCCCCACGCTCGGCGCAAAAATCGGCGTGTCCACCAGCTTGAATTCCCGATTATGAAAAAACTCGCGAATTGCAAACGTCACCGTATCCCGAATCCGCATGATCGCCGTTTGCCGGCTCGATCTCAACCATAAATGTCGCTGACGAAGCAAAAAATCAATCCCGTGCTCTTTCGGTGTAATCGGAAAATCGCGAGATTCCCCAATCACACGACCACCGCTAACCGCCAACTCATATCCGCCCGGCGCCCGCGACTCGACGCGAACCACTCCCTTCATCTCGATCGAACTTTCCTGCCCCAAATGACTCAGCGAATCAAACAACGCGTCATGCTCCGCCGTCTTTTCCAACACGCCCTGGCAAATCCCCGTCCCGTCACGCAACACCAGAAATAAAATCTTCCCAGAACTACGCAACGTCACAACCCAACCCGCCAGCGCCACTTCCTGGCCAATATATTCCCCCAATTCGCCGATAGTCACATAGGCGTTTTCTTTTTTCATGGAACCATCCACCATAAAAATTACATCTTCTCTGGTTTCTTCCTCGTTACTAAACCGCCGAGCTTATTCCACGCGCATTCCAGAATCCCATCATTCCTGATTCTTCGGTTTACTCGAACGCTTCTTGTTCGCCGGAATAAATTTGCTGCCCAAGCTCTTCTTCACCTTGCCCTGGGTCGCATACTTTTCCACCAGCTCCTGCTCAAAATACACAGGCTCGAAAAATCGCTTCGGAATGATACGCTGATTATCTTCCGCCGGGACCGTCTGCGACGATACGACAAGCTTCGAACTCACATGCTCCACCATCCGCCTCTCCGGACGTCTGGTTCGCTCGGACCTGCGATCCCCTTCAACACCTCGTCCCCGTTCGTCGTCCTTATCCTGACTTGAACCGCGATCCCGATCCCTGCCGCGATCGCTGCGCTCTCTACCGCGTGATTGACCCGCCGCCCCCTCATTCATCGCAATCATCGAACGCCCAAGCCGCCGTTCCAGAATCCGAATCGCGCCAACCCTGGGCTCGTCCACCATCGCCGTCACCATCAAAGGCCCCTGAAAAACAAATCGATCCACCCGCTTCCAATAATTCTCCAGATGCGACGGCAATTCCCATGAAATCAAATGATCCACCTTCGGCATATTCAAACCATTAAGCGCCGCTTCGCAACCCACCAAAACTCCTCTTCCCGCTTCTGATACCTGCGTCACAATACCCTGCTTCTCGTCAAGCTGCATCGAATACGCCAACACATGACCCTTCTGATCCCTCTCCGCCATCATGTCGGCAATCGTACACGAAATCCGATCCGAGTCCGTCACGACCATCGTGATCTTTTCCCCGCTCTCCTGAAGCAACGTCATCAAATGGTCCAGCCGATTTTCCTCATTCACAATTACATATCGTAAAATCACCTCATCCTGGCTCCAGTTCGCCTCAGGCCGAGATAATTTAATCTTCTCCAACTTGTTCGGATTGCAGAACCATCGGCTCTTCTCGATCACCTGCTCCGTCAACTCATTCGCACAAACCAACGTCTGACGATCCGGACTCAACATCGATACCAACTCCGTCAATTCCTTCTCTCTGCGCAACATCGTATCGATCTCATCAAGCCCCAACGACCGAACCGCCGCCACATACTCCTTCTCACGCTTGATAAACCGCTCCGCCACCGCCAGCTCCAAAATCACAAGCGGACACTTATCATGAAACTCCGGATAAAAATAATCGTCCCGACCCGTGAATTTCAAAACCCGCGCCTTAAGCGTCGGACAAAATCGCCCAATAACCCTGCCAAGCTGCTGCACCGAATCAGACGTCGGCGTGATAATCATCGCCTTGCGAGTCCGATTCCTGAGCCAATGCTGCAAAAAGGGAATCGCAAAACAAGCACTCTTGCCCATCCCGCTACGCGCTTCAAACAATACATCACGATCTTCCAATGCCGGCGGAATCACCTGAAGCTGCAACTCCGTAGGCCGTTCCAACCGGGCATCAATAATCGCCTCGTGAAGCTTCCGAGTCATATCAAAATCTTCAAACTTATAATACGTCTTGTGTTCCATTTTCTCCGAACTCCTTCGGACCATAAACTCGATCCAAACAACTTTTCCTGAATTTATCGTTATTTAATTCTATAATACCGTTCACCCTCTTCCACCATTCCCCAAAAAGCGAAAATCCAGCACCAACTCGCCATTAGCCAACCCTCTTTTCTCATCTTCACACTTTCCCACTTCTTCCTCTTCTTGGTGTCCCTGGTATCTTGGCGGTTCTCTTCTCTTCAAACTCGCCTCTCACACATTAAACCGAAACTCAATCACATCCCCATCCTTAACAATATAATCCTTCCCCTCAAGCCGACGCTTACCCTGCGCCTTCGCCTCCTTCTCCGACCCGCACGACATCAAATCTTCAAAACTCATCGTCTCCGCCCGAATAAAACCTCGCGCAATATCACTATGAATCTTCCCCGCCGCCACCACCGCCTTGGCCCCTTCCTCCAAAAGCCACGCCCGAGCATCATCCTCACCGGAAGTATAAAACAAAATATACCCCATCCCCTTAAGCCCCATCTGAATCAGTCGATCCTGCGACATTTCCTTCACCCCCGCCTCCGACATGAACGTCCCCCGATCCTCTTCCGACAACTGCCAAAGCTCCTGCTCAAATTTCCCCGCAACCACCATCGACCCCTTGATCATGGGCCCAAGCTTCAAATCGAACACCTCCCCAACCTGATCCTCGCCCACGTTCACTATCACCAAAAGAGGATGCTGCGTCAACAGCGTAAACCCTTTGAGCATCTTCATCTCTTCCGCGTTGATCGGCACCTGGTCCAAAGGTTTCCCCTGCTCCAACGCCGCCAAACATCGCTTCAACAAATCCAACTCTTTCTTGTCCTGCTCACGAGTCGCCAAAGGCTTCTTGATCGACGCCTCAAGCTTCTCGATCCGACGAGTCACCTGCTCCATATCCGCAAATACAAATTCTTCCGTCAACTCGTCCAAATCCCCCTGCGGATCGATCCGGTCCCGATACATCGGCGTCGTCTCATCCTTAAACGCCCGCAGCACAATAATCAACAAATCGCACTGCCGAACATCCGCCACCTGACGACGCATCTGTTCCCGCCCCGACGCCGTGCTCAAATCAAACCCCGCAAAATCCATCAACTCAAAACTCACAGGCGTCGTCTTCTTCGAATTGTACATCCCATGAAGCGCCTGGAGCCGCTGATCCTGAAGATATCTCACCGTCGCCAGATGACTCCCGCTTCCAGGCTGAACCTCAGGCAACTCTTCCACCGCAATCCCGCTAATCGCCGAAAGGACCGTCGTCTTCCCGCTATAAGGCGGACCAATAATCGCAAATCTAACTGCCATCGTTACTCTCTTTCTATCACAACTATCTCTCTATCATTTCTACTTCATATCGATCTTAAATCGATCGTTCCCGCAAAAGCGGGAATCCAGAACCAGCTCAAGCCGTTGAACAATCCTCTTCACTCCCTCTTCCAATCTCCCTCACCACACCGGCATCTCCTCCGGTACTTGCCCGCGATCAAAAAAATACGTCGGCAAACTGCGGAACAACCCATACGGATGATACAAACTCTCAAGCTCCCCGCGACAATTATACCAGCAGGACTTACACGTATTCCCTTTCGCTTCCTCCCTCATCTTCCGATACAACAAAACAATATTGTCTTCATAAAGATTCCCCACCGGCACGCTCCGACGCTCCACGCAGATCGACACGTTCCCGAGACTGTCAATATTATAAAACGCTCGGCCTGCCATGCACCCGCCAACCCCCTGCGTCACCGCGTTTCTGAACTGGCTCAAAAAATAAGGATTACTGAGCATATTCGGATATCGCCCACGAAGTTCCAGCAACTTTTCCGAAACCTGCGGATCCCGACATACAAATCGCTCATCCCCCGTCTTCATCGCAGAATAAGGCTGGACCATAAAATACGCCCCGCACCCCCTGGCGATCTTGATCAACTCCTCCATCTGATCAAGATTATCGTGCATCAGCACCGACATCAAATTCACCCTCTGCCACGCATACTTCCGACCCTTCGCCAAATATTCCAACGCCCGAACCGCACGATCAAACGCGCCCTTCATCCCCCGACGACGATCGTGCTGCTCCGCATTCGCATAATCGATACTCACCGACACCCCCCACGCCCCTGCCTCATACAACTCCCTCGCAAGCTCAGGCGTCATCAAATACCCGTTGGTCGTCACAAACGGCAAATGCCATCGCGCAATCACCTCAACCAACGCCACAATATCGTCCCGCAACAAAGGTTCCCCGCCTGCCAGTGAAACAAAAACCGACCCCAGCCTCGCCATCTGCCTCGCACCATACTCAAACTGCTCAACCGTCTGCTCAGGCTGCTTCCCCTGCTCGTCGTGCCAATATCCACAAAATCCGCAACGAAAATTACATCGATACGTCACCTGCCAAGCCACCCACATCGGATGCCTGCCTACATATTCCCGTAACAAACGAATCTTTTTTTGTGTCGAACTCAATGCTCGCCTATCCATACAAACCCAAAACCCTTCTCAAAAAATTTCCTCCCTCATCTTAATCTTTTCTATTCACCGCCCCCTCTCCCTCTTCCCCTTTTCCCATCTTCACACCTTCTTACTTTTACACTTCCACACTTTCCCACCTCTTCCTCTTCTTGGCGTCTTGGCGATTCACTCTCTTTTCCTGTCATTCCCGCGAAGGCCCGAATCCAGAACCAACTCAAATCATTGTACAATCCCCTTCTCCGACTTCTTCGACTCTCTCCCAATTCCCAACTTCCAACCATCTTCTCCTAAATTTACCCGATTCACAACTCGACACCAAACCTATTTCCCCTCACATAAAAAAAAAGCGGACCTTAACGAGGCCCGCTTTTAAATAGCTATATTTTAATACTTACATTGAAAAACAAATCAACAAACTATGCCTTAATCATCGGACGTCCCATGAACAACTTCTTGGCTTCACCCGCCAAATAAAACGACCCGGTAATGCAAATAATGTCTCCACGAGTCGCCACCGAACCGGCAATGCGAATCGCATCCGATACAGTATTGGCCCACTGCGCCATCCGGCCGGTCCGCTCCTCAAACCTCTGCGACAACTCCTCCGGATCCGCCGACCGCATCGTCCCGTTCTTCGTGAAAATCACTTTGTCCGCGCCCAACGCAATCTGATCAAGCATCCCGTCAACGTCTTTGTCCATCGCACATCCGAAAATCACCAACATGGAATCATAACTGATGTGCTGACCAACCGTCCGAATCAGCGCTTCCATACTCGCCGGATTGTGCGCTCCGTCAATCAAAATACGCGGATCTTCACAAATCAACTCCATCCTGCCGCCAATCCGAGTCCGAGACAACCCCTCAAGGGCCAATTGATCGTTGATCTTAAAACCTTTTTCTTTCAATGTATCTAATATCGCCAATGCAAGCCCGCAATTCACCGCCTGGTGCTCGCCCGGAAGCGGAACCGGCAAATGCTCGTACTTGCTGCGAGGCGTCGTTAAGCAAATCCGTGTGTGAGGACCGGTCAACCGACTCGATTCAAAACGGTAACTAAAATCAATGTCCTCACCCGTGTACCGGATCGAAGACTTGTTCGTTTTCGCCGTCTTACTCAAAACCTCTTTGACCCCGGGACTTTGCGGAACACTAATCACCGGAACACCCGACTTGATGATCCCTGCCTTTTCCTCCGCAATCTTCTCCACCGTATTGCCAAGGATGTTCATGTGATCCATACCAATCATCGTGATCGCACTGACAACGGGTTTGATCAGATTCGTGCAGTCAAGCCGACCCCCCAAACCGACTTCAACCACCGCCAAATCAACCTCTTCCTCCGCAAAATACATAAACGCAACACAAGTCAGAATTTCAAAAAATGTCGGAGGACTCTTCTCCAAGTGCTTTCGAAGCTCCGGTAAAAGCCGGTTAAGCAACTTGACAAACATCGGTTCCGGAATCATCTCATGATTAATCATGATCCGTTCGCGAAGGTCAATCAAGTGAGGCGAAGTGTATAATCCAACCTTAAAACCGCTGCCTTCAAGCATATTGGCCAGCATGTGACTGGTCGAACCCTTCCCCTTCGTCCCCGCTATGTGAACCGACTGAAACTTCCGGTGTGGATTACCGACCGCAGAAAGCAACTTCTGCATTCGTGTTAAATTAAAATTAAACGAATTGTATCCAACACGCGTCGATCGCTCATAATCAGTAAAATTACCCAAAAATCGTATGGCCGTACTGTAACCTTTCAGACCACTCGATGGAGTGCTCCGCCGTTTTTTCGTGACCGGCTTGGACAGCTTCGGTATACTTGTTTTAGTTTTTTTGGCTAACTTCAGCATTTCAATATTCTACTGGGATTACAAATAACAGTCAAGATAAACTGATGCAAAATGCGAATAAATTTTAAAGGTTCAAAAAAGTGTTGACGTATCTCCTTGAAAACAAAGGGCTTACAACAGAGATGATCTTATCCGTCCAAGCCGTCAAGCTCAGACTCAAGGTTCTATTCGTTCTAAGCCTATTGCCTGCAACAATTTACGCAAAAAACGCCTCTCCTGGGCCGGTATCGCCCGATCTCACGCCGCAGGATAAAAGTTATATTTATTCTCTTCAAGACAATACCCACCACATCCCTGCCTGGCTCATCGCCCAACTTCTTCATGTCTCCAACTCCTTGTCCCACAAACTTCAAGAACCGACAGGCTCTTTTCCACTCGTCGAACTCAACGAACTTCTCGCCGACCCCGCGCGCTACCGGGGGCGGGTCGTCGCGATTCGGGCGCTCTACGCAAAATCATCCAATGTCAATGAACTTTTACAACTCGCACCCGATGAGCAAGCCTGGTCGGTCCTGCTGCTCGATGCGCAATATCATCATGCAATACAGTTATTTACGAGTCAGGACCCCTCAAAGTTCTATAAAAGTCAGGCTTTGTACGCCGTCGGGGTCTTTTTGACGACCCGAATGGACCGTCCCGAACAAGGTCCCGAAACGCAATCCATTGTCGTACCTGTAATTATAGGAACACTCGTCCCTGTTTCGCCTGAATTGCCTCCCATAAAAAATAACAAAATATTTAATTTTCTGGTCCTGATTATTCTCTTGATTGTTATTTACATCTTTGTGAAAATTTACCTCGCTAATTACACAAACGTGAAACTTTCTCTGCACGAAAAGATCAAGAAAAAAGACAGGAATAATTAGTAATTAAGAAAGAAAATGATTATGTACACAGAAAAAGTTGATCTGGGTGAACGTTCTTACAATATCTATATTGATGGCGGACTGCTGAGTGAACTGGGAGCTTATCTTCGAAAAGTAGTTCCTTCCAACAAAGCGGTCCTGATTACAGATCAGACGGTATATCGGCTGCATGGAAAAAATGCGGAAAAATCCTTAAGAAATAGTGGTTATGAAGTAATAGGTTATATTATTGAGCCTGGCGACCGCAGTAAGTCGCTGGAAGTGGCGTCTGAAATTTATAATGTATTATATGAAGCCAATGTCGAACGGTCGAACCCGATGATCGCTTTGGGCGGCGGAGTGGTGGGCGACTTGACGGGGTTTGTCGCGGGGACCTGGCTTCGGGGTGTGCCGTTTGTGCAGGTGCCGACGACG